>CAMWYI010000072.1 GCA_947178455.1 uncultured Alistipes sp.
GTCGTGTGCTGTTCGTTGCGACGAAAAAACAAGCCAAGGAAATTGTTGCCGAAAAGGTGGCAGCCGTCGGAATGCCTTACGTTACCGAACGTTGGGCCGGCGGTATGCTGACGAACTTCCCTACCATACGTAAAGCCGTCAAGAAAATGGCTACCATCGACAAGATGACCAACGACGGCACGTTCGACAACTTCTCGAAACGCGAAAAACTCCAAATTGCCCGTCAGCGTGCGAAATTGGAGAAGAACCTCGGTTCCATCGCCGATTTGACCCGTCTGCCGGCCGCTCTGTTCGTCGTCGACGTTCAGAAAGAGGCGAATGCAGTCAAAGAGGCAAAACGATTGAGCATCCCCGTATTTGCAATGGTTGATACTTGTTGTGATCCGACCGACATTGATTACGTTATACCTGCAAATGACGATGCTGCAAAATCGATTGCCATTATCGTAGACGCCATGTGCGCCGCAATCGCCGAAGGTACCGAAGAACGCCGTCTCGAAAAGGAGAAAGAGTCGCAGGAAGCCGAAGCTTCGGGCGAAGCTGCTCCCCGCAAAGAGGCGAAACCCCGCATCAAGAAAGCGGTGAAAGCATCGGTCGATGCCGAAGAAGAGGCAGTGAAAGAGGTTGTAGCCGCAGTCGAGGAACCGGCAACGGAAACCGAAGCGGAATAACGAACCTCGTTTCGAGAAGAAGAACAAACACGAAAATTCAGACAATTATGGAAATCAAAGCAGCCGATGTGATGAAGCTCCGCAAAATGACCGGTGCCGGCATGATGGATTGCAAAAAGGCACTCATCGAAGCGGAAGGTGATTATGATCGGGCGCAGGATATTATCCGCGAAAAGGGTAAACTGGTCGTAGCGAAACGCGCCGACCGTACCGCAACGGAAGGTGTCGTCGTAACGAAAATCGTAGGACAGAAGGCTTACATGCTTTGCTTGGCTTGCGAAACCGACTTCGTAGCGCAGAATGCCGAGTACACGGCATCGGCCAATGCCATGCTGGAAGTCGCTATCGCAGTCGATGCCGCTGACCGCGACGCCCTGCTGGCCGCCAAAAACGCCGAAGGCCATACGGTCGAGGAGATGGTGACGGAGAAATCGGGACAGACGGGCGAGAAAATCGAGTTGGCATTCTATGCCCGCATCGAGGCTCCTTACTGCGCCGAATACGTACACTTCAACAAGAAACTCGGTACGATTTTGGGTTTCAACAAGGAGGTTCCGGCCGAAGCGGCACACGTCGTCGCCATGCAGGCTACGGCTATGGCTCCCGTTTCGATCGACATTGCCGACTGCCCCGCAGACGTTGTGGAGCACGAGCGCAAAATTGCTATCGAAGCGATGAAGCAAGACCCGAAAAACGCCAACAAACCCGAAGAAATCCTTGCGAAAATCGCCGAAGGCAAGATGCGCAAGTTCTATGAGGAGAACACCTTGTTGAATCAGGTGGTTGTCGTTGAAAAAGAGACGATTGCCGAGTATCTTCGGAAAGCAGCCAAAGATGCGACGGTCGTCGCTTACAAGCGTTTCGCATTGGGTGAGTAATCGCTCGGCGGCAATGCCAAGAAAAGGCCGGATTCTTTTCGAGAATCCGGCCTTTTTTATGCGAGGTTATTCGACCTTTTCGATTTCGCCGCGCTTGACATACCACAAATACCCCTCGCATTCGGTATAGCCCATGCGGCGAATCAAATCGAGATAGCGGCGTATCTGCCGCCGATAACCGGCCTCCTCGCCCTCGCGCTTACCGAATTTGTAATCCACAACGACTGCCCGCTGACCTTTGAGCATCACGCGGTCGGGACGTTTTATTAAATCGTCGTCGGAAGAACTTTCGATGTCCGACACAGGCCGAATAATCGTATTTTCGTTCCGCACACGGTCCCAACTGCCGTCGAACCATTCGCGGACAGTCGGATTCTCAAATGCCTGCTCGATTTTTTGCAGCAGAACCGCTGCATCTGCATCGGAAAGCAGCGCATCGCTCTGCATGTTCCGAATCGCCATGCGAATATCATCCAGTGTTTCGGCCTCCTGAAACGCCTTGTGCATCATGATACCGAAATTTCGCGGCGTCAGTTCCCGTTCGCCCTCTTCCGAATAACGCTGCGTCGGCCAGCGCAGCCGCAGGTCGGCTTGGGCCGTAGGGTAGTCCTTCAACACGACGTGTTCCGGTTTTTCGGCATCCGTATGCGTCGTGACCGGCCCGGTGAACGTTCCGCATTCGTATCGGTCGCCCGAATCGGAGTCGGTCAGCACCTGCCACAACAATTTTCCGACCGGCGACTGGCTGTTGCTACTCGTTTTGCGCGGAATAAACACATGCAACGATTCGGCCGCACGGGTCAATGCCACGTACAGCAGGTTGATGTTGTCTACGTGGGAATAGACCCGCTCGCGATAGTACTCTGCTGAGAAGTCGGATTCGGACATCGTTTTTCCGTATTTGACGGGGAAGCGGCCGATTTCGCTCGCGCTGCCGTCCGCTTCGGCCCAAACGATATTCGGCTCCCAACCGCTGCTCTTGGGCTCCAACGACCACGAACAATAGGGGATAATCACCGCTTTCTGTTCCAGACCTTTCGCCTTGTGCACGGTCATAATCTCGACCGCCGATTCGCTCCGTTCGATAGAGAGCGACCGCTTCGAGCCCTGTTCGTCCCACCAGCGCAGAAACAGCGGAATGTCGGCGATGCGGTCGGAACAAAAGGCTATCAGTTGTTCGTGGACGGCTTGCAGATAGGCCGTCTGCTGCTCTGCATGCTGCAATCCGTAGCGCATTACCGTGCGCTCGAACGCGTCTTCGGGCGAAAGCATCCGCAGCGAGCGGAAAAATAGTTTTTCGTCTTCGTCTAACGAGCAATCGAAATCTCGACCGAGAAAATGATTATAATCGGCCCTGCTGCACGTGTCCCCGTCGTTCAACGAAAGCCGCAACACCGAGACGATAAATTTGCTGACGGGGGCCGTACCGATTTGCAGGGCTTCGCGGGTCACCACATCGAACCGGTAGCGGGCATCCGTATTATTCCGTTTGAAAGCGAGCAAATCCGACGCGACACGCGCGCCGTCGGTCGTACCCCGCACTAATATCAGAATATCGCACGGGCGGAATCCTTTGTCCAACAGCTGGCAAATCCGCTCTACGACGGGCGGGTGTTCATCGAACAACTCCACCGAAACATATCCCGAATGCTCTTTTTGCAGACGCGGACGTTGTTCGTGATTCCGATAGGCTCTGGCCAGCGTATCGCGCAAACCCTCCGCATCCGTCGCCGACATCGATTTGTTTTCGACGGCTGTTTCGAGCATCGCATTCAGCGTGCGGTTGTCCTCTGCAACCATGTCGCCGATGACCCGATTGTTGAACTCCACGACGACGGGCAAACTGCGGAAATTGTCCTGCAACGTAACCACTTCGGTATTTCCCGTCCCCAAAGCGCGCTGGGCTTCGGATTGGAGGATTTCCCAATCGCCGCCCCGCCAGCGGTAAATCGACTGTTTGATATCGCCCACGATGAACACCGACGTTTCATCGGACTGCGACAGGGCATTCGTCAACAATGGCAAAAAATTCTCCCACTCCTTGATAGAGGTATCCTGAAATTCGTCGATCATGAAGCGGGCGAAACGATTGCCCACCTTTTCATAGATGAACGGCGCGTCGTTGTGAGCGATGAACTCCGAAAGAATGTACTTCGTTTCCGACAACAGCATCAGATTCTGTTCGTCGCACATGCGTTTCACCTTCGCATACAAATCGGACAGCAGCGCGAAACTGCGGTATTGACTCCGCAGCAGGGCACACGTATTCCAGTGTCGGATATTCCGGTCGTAAATGTCGCACACCGAGTGCAACAAAGGCTGTAACCGCTCGATACGGGGCAGGGCAGGCGATTTCGCGTTGCACCAGCCAGAAGTTGAAACCGACTGCTTTCGTACCGTATCGTTCGGTATTGCGATTTCGCCGGCCGCAACATTACGAAGATATTTCACCGGAAAACCGCGCGTAAAATCCGCTTCCGAAAGTCCTGCGTCTGCGATGTCCGCAAGCATGCGCTGCGCTGCTTCGCGGTATTCGTTTTTGGTCGCTTCGACTTGGGCCGTCGCTTCGTGGACGATGCGGGCCAGCTCCTCTTTCGCCCGCATGGTCGAAAGAGTTTTCTTATTTTTTTCCTTGAATAGCTCTTGACCCAAAGAAAGGATGCTGCTGCGGACGTCCCATTTTTCACCGTCATCGATACGCTCCTGCACGAAAGCCGTCAGCCAATGCAACAGCTTTTGGTCGACCGTAATCTGTTCGATGAGCGCATCGGCACTCTTGGTCAGCACCGATGCCGTTTCGATTTCGACGTTGTAATTGAGGTCGAGCCCCAACTCCTTAATAAAAGCTCGCAGAATGCGCTGAAAAAAGGTGTCGATGGTCAAGACCGTGAAATGCGAATAGTCGTGCAAAATCTTCGACCGAGCTTCCGCCGCCCGTTTGCGGACGGTCTCGGCATCCAATTTCAATTCGCGGCAAAGCGTCGCCAAATAGAAGCTCTCGGCACCCGAAGCGAGCAGGTGAATCTCTTTCAGAATACGCGACTTCATCTCCTCGGTGGCCTTGTTCGTAAAGGTCACGGCCAAAATATGACGGTAGAGCGCAGGCTGCTCCACGACATCGTGCACGTATTTGTAAGCCAGCTGATAAGTCTTGCCAGACCCTGCACTGGCATTGAGGATTTTTGCTTTCACCGTTCGTCGCTTCGTTCTTCGTAGTAAAAGTACGAACAATTCGCCGACCGACAACCGATTTCCCGATTATTTTTGTAAATTAGCGTCGATTTTTAATCGACACAAGCATTTCGATATGAAGAAGTTGATTTCGAGCCTGACTGCGGTGCTGTCGTTCGCTTGCACGAGCTGGGCCCAAACTGCCGAACCGACCCCTGCCGAAACGCCGGTATCGGCATCCGCCAAAAACGAATGGCTGGCCTCGTTTTCGTCCGTGCAGGTCAATGCGCCGCTCGATATCGTATTCATCCGAATACCTGCCCACGAGGCTCCGAAAATCGTTTACGACACGAAAGGCTCCTATACCTCGAAATTCCGCTTCGAGGTAAAAAATCACGTGCTGCGCATTTCCGAACGCGACGACGAACGTCATCCCGAACGTACCGAAGTGACGGTCTACTACAATACGCTGGAATCCCTCTCCGTCATCGGAGCCACCGTCCGGTTCCACGAACCGATTGTCGGCGATTTGTTCGACCTGACCGTCGGAACTCGGGCCTTGCTGACCGCTACGCTCGATGTCAAAGATTTGAAAATGGAGGTTTCGGGCCGCAGCTCCGCCACATTGAATGGTTCGGCGCGTTACCTGACGCTGGCCGTCGCTACCGGTTCGGTCGAAGCGCTCGATTTGGAGGTCATGTGTGCACGGGTCAATGTCACGACCGGCGGTTCGCTGACGCTCAACGTCACGGACCGGCTCGAAGCGACCACCGCGACCAACGGTTCGATTCGCTACAAAGCGAAACCGGCCATCATGCGAAGCGAAATCCGTCTCATGGGCGGCACGATCGACCGAATCAAATAACCGGCCGAATCGCACGATGCAGGGCTTTCTGGAAGAAGTAGCCGAACGGCTTTACTCCCGTTACGGCGATGAATTGGTCGATCGGAACATTTTGTTTCCATCGCGACGGGCGCAGCTGTTTTTTACGGATGCGCTTTCTCGCATTGTGCAACGTCCCTTGTGGCAGCCTCGATGGGTCACTATCGACGACCTGATGTCCGAAATCGCCGGTTTGCGAATCGGCGAGCGCGTGCGGCTCGTCACGGAACTCTACAAGGTCTATTCGACGTATCACGACGAGCCGTTCGATAAATTCTATTTTTGGGGCGACATGCTCCTGACCGATTTCGATACCATAGACAAGTACCGAATCGACGCCGACATGCTGTTCCGCAACATCAGCGACTTGAAAGAGCTCGAAGCCGACATTTCCTACCTGACGCCCAACCAATTGGAAATCATCCGCACGTTTTGGTCGTCGTTCGGCGAGGAGGTCGACCTCTCGGATGAGAAACGCCGGTTCTTGGCCATTTGGAAAACGCTCGGCCCCATTTACCAGCAATTCCGCGAACGGCTTACCGCCGCAGGCCTTGCCTACAACGGCATGGTGCAACGCGCAGCTGCCGAAAAACTGCATGCCGGAGAATTCCGGTTTTCGGAACCGCGCCGATACGTCGTAGCCGGATTCAACGCCCTGTCCGAATGCGAAAAGGAGTTGTTCCGTTTCTTAGCGACCAATGCCGAAACCGATTTTTACTGGGATTACGACGACTATTACACCCGTCAGCCCGAACAGGAGGCCGGCATGTTCGTTCGACAAAATATCGTGCGGTTTCCGGCCCGAGACCCGATTTCGCACGACAATCTGCGCACGGCAAAGCAGCTGACCGCGATTTCGACCGTATCGAACGCCGTGCAATGCAAACAAGTCGCCCGAATCCTGCGCGAACTGGCCGAACAAGGGCCGTTGGACAAACGCACGGCTATCGTGCTGACTGACGAAAATCTCCTGATGCCGTTGCTTTATGCGTTGCCGCCCGAATTGGATGCGGTCAATGTGACAATGGGATACCCCCTGCGGGCGACTCCGGTCTATACGTTCGTCGAACGGCTCATCGAGTTGCAGCATCACCGCCGGACGACCAAAACCGGCAGCACGGCATTCTACCACGTCGATGTCACCGGACTGCTCGCGCATCCCTATGTCGCAGGCCATGATGCGACGGCAACCGGATTGTTGCAGGAACAAATCGTTCGCGAACGCCGCATCACGGTCGACGCCGATTGGCTCGGCAAGACCGAATTGTTGCAGCGGATTTTCCGGCCGGCCGCCACGTGGCACGAGCTGTCGGACTACCTGCTCGATGTGCTCGACGGCGTAGCGCACACCCCCACGACGGATGACCTCCACCAACGCATCGAATTTCTTTCGGTTACTGCAGCCGAAATCGCCAAGTTGCGCAACTCGCTGGACAACTGCGACATGGATTTGTCTACCGAAATCTATGCTTCACTTCTGCGCCGGCATCTGCAAACGATACGGATTCCGTTCGAGGGCGAACCGCTCAAAGGGGTGCAAATCATGGGAATCCTCGAAACGCGCAACCTCGATTTCGACCACGTAATCATCCTTTCGATGACCGACGACAATTTTCCGGGCAACCGGCTTGCGCAGGCATCGTTCGTTCCCTACAACCTACGGGCCGCCTACGCTCTGCCCACGCCCGAACACCACGAAGGGGTTTACGCCTACTATTTCTATCG
Source organism: uncultured Alistipes sp. (assembly GCA_947178455.1). Taxonomy (GTDB): domain Bacteria; phylum Bacteroidota; class Bacteroidia; order Bacteroidales; family Rikenellaceae; genus Alistipes. Next base: position 7,329 of record CAMWYI010000072.1, read on the forward strand.
GTTGATTCAACGGGCGCAGACCGTCCACATGCTCTATTGCTCGCATGCCGACGACAAATCGACCGGCGAACCGAGCCGTTACATCCGGCAGTTGGATTACGAAAGCGGTTTCCCGATTCGGAAAATCGAAGTAGGCGTGGATGTCAATCTGGCCGAAACCGAAGCTATCGAAGTGGCGAAAGATGCCGAAGTCATGCGCCGTTTGGCCCGCTTCACCGACCCCGAAAGTCAGGCCGCGCTTTCGCCGACCGCATTTTTCCGGTACGTGGCATGTCCGCTGCGCTTTTATTTCGCGTCGATCGCCCGCCTGAAAACCAACGACGAAATCAGCGAGGAGGTCGATGCGCCAATGTTCGGAACCATTCTCCATGCCGCCGTGCAGACCCTTTATACCCGCATCAAGGACGAAGCGCACCCGGGCGAAACCCTGTGCGCGCTGCTCCGAACCGACGAAATCGCCCGAGCGGTCGAAGCGGCTATCAACGAGCATTACCTGCACGACCAGAGCGCATCCACGCAGGAATATACCGGCAATCTGCTGCTGGTGAAAGACATCGTGACGCGTTACCTGAAAGAGGGGCTTTTGCCTTACGATGCACAGAACGACCGCTTCACGGTTATCGGCTTGGAAGACCGCATTGCGTGCGGATTCCAGTTTCCGACAGCCGACGGAGAACGCACGATGCAGTTCGCCGGTGTCGCCGACCGCATCGACCGGCTCGATGACGGTACGCTGCGCGTGGTCGATTACAAAACCGGCACCGAGCATTTGGATTTCAAAGGGATAGATTCGTTGTTTCACGGCAGGGGGAAAGACCGCCAGTCGAATATCCTGCAAACGCTGCTCTATGCCATGATGCTTCACCGCACCCGCCATGTCGAGGCGATTCCTGCGCTTTTCTACATGCGCGGCATTCAGAAATCGGACTACTCGCCGCTGCTGAACGACACGGAACTGAACGAACGCGGCGTGCCGTATTCCCGTTACAGCGACACGTTCGAGCAATTCGTGCGCGAAACGCTCACAGAGATGTACGACGCCGAAATTCCGTTCCGCCAATGCGAAGATGCCGATACCTGCAAGTACTGCGATTTCAAAACCATCTGCAATCGCTGACCTGCATTTCACATTTTCGCCGCCTTTTTTGCATATTTCTCTTTTGCATATTCGTAGGCATCTTCCACGTAGGGTTTCAGGCTTTCAAAGGTCCGTGCCGTAGGATTCAGCACGCAAATCCAACCC
>CAMWYI010000073.1 GCA_947178455.1 uncultured Alistipes sp.
GAATCAACTCCCTGATACCGGCCCGTTTAGCGGCCAAAATCTTCTCTTTCACCCCTCCGACCGGCGTCACCCGTCCGCGCAGGGTCGTCTCGCCCGTCATAGCGATGCGGTCGCGCACCTTGCGGCCCGTGTAAGTCGACACGATGGACGTAACCATGGTGATGCCCGCCGACGGGCCGTCTTTCGGAATGGCCCCTTCGGGAACGTGGATATTGATGTCGTTCTTCTCGAACATCGCGGGGTCGATGCCCAACTCCTTGCTATGGGCCATGACCCATTCGTGCGCAATGGTCGCCGATTCCTTCATCACGTCGCCGAGATTGCCCGTCAGGCTGACGCGGCCCTTGCCGGGCGTAAGGCACGACTCGATGTAGAGAATATCGCCGCCGACCTCCGTCCACGCCAAACCCGTCACGACGCCCGTCATGCCGCCGACCTCGTACTCCTCTTTGAGGAATTTGGGTACACCGAGCACTTTTTCGATGTCCTGTATCGTAAATTCGGGCGAGTACTCTTCGTCGAAAGCGATTTGCTTGGCGCGGGCGCGGGCGACTTTGGCCAACAACTTGTCCAGCGACCGGACGCCCGCTTCACGCGTGTAACCCGAAATAATCGCTTCGACCACTTCGGCGGTCAACGTCAACTGCTCCGGCTGAATGCCGTGCGCCTCACGCTGTTTGGGCAACAAATGCTCCAATGCGATGCTGACCTTTTCTTCCAGCAGGTACCCCGCGATATTAATCATCTCCATGCGGTCGCGCAAGGCCGGAGCGATATTGGCCACGTTGTTGGCCGTCGCGATGAACAACACTTTCGAGAGGTCGTATTCCATGTCGATGTAATTGTCATGGAACGTCGTGTTCTGTTCGGGGTCGAGCACCTCCAACAGGGCGCTCGACGGGTCGCCGTGCGTCGAGACCGTCACCTTGTCCACCTCGTCGAGGATGATGACCGGATTGGACGAACCGCACCGCTTGATAGTCTGGATAATTCGCCCCGGCATGGCGCCAATGTAGGTGCGGCGATGTCCGCGAATCTCCGATTCGTCGTGCAGACCGCCCAACGAAATACGGCCGAATTTGCGCCCCAAAGCCGTCGCTACCGATTTGCCGAGCGAAGTTTTGCCGACACCCGGAGGGCCGTACAAGCACAAAATCGGCGATTTGAGGTCGCCTTTCAACTTGATGACGGCCAGATGCTCCAAGATGCGCTCCTTCACCTCGTCCAGTCCGAAATGGTCGTGGTCGAGCTGCTCGCGGGCGCACTTCAAATCGAGGTTATCGGTCGTAACGTCGTTCCAAGGAAGTTCCAGCAGCAACTGCAAGTAGGTCATCTGCACCGAATACTCGGCGACGGCCGGATTGAGCCGCTCGACTTTTTGCAACTCTTTCTCGAACGTCTCGCCGACCTCTTTGGGCCAATTCTTTTTGGCCGCTTCCGCACGCAGTTTTTCGATTTCGGCATCGTCGCCGTCGCCCAATTCGTCCTGAATGGTACGCATCTGCTGTTGCAGGTAATAATCGCGCTGCTGTTTGTCGATTTCCTGCTTCACTTTCTCCTGAATCTCGCCTTTCAGCTCGGCGAGCTGCTGTTCGCGGATGAGGATTTCGAGCAGTTTGCGCGAACGGGCCAACAATCCGGGCGCTTCGAGCAAGGCCTGCCGGTCTTCGTCGGAAAGTTCGAGATTGGTACAGATGAAATTGACGATACCGCGCTTGGAGTCGATATTCTTGATGGCGAACGCCGCCTCTTTGGGTATCGACGGCGAAACGTTGATGATGCTCAACGCCACGTCGCGAATCGAATCGACCAAAGCCTCGAACTCGATGTTCTTGACATCGGGAATCGTATCGCGCAGGGCCGTAACACGGGCCTTGAAATAAGGCTCCGTTGCAACGTATTCGTCAATTTGGATTTTTTCCAGTCCGTTGAGAATCACGGTCAGATTGCCGTTGGGCATCTCCAAAATCTTGATGATGCGGGCGGCCGTTCCGACCTTGTACATATCGTCGGGCGACGGGTCTTCGACGTCGCTTTCGCGCTGGAGCACGGCTCCGAGAATCCCCCCTTCGGCATTGACAGCCCGCACGAGCGAAATGCTCTTGTCGCGGCCCACGGTAATGGGCGTAATGGCACCCGGGAAAAGCACCGACGAGCGGAGCGTGAGAATCGGAATCACCGTCGGCACGTCGACCTCTTCGACCGTATCGTCGTCGCCCGAAATGATCGGAATCACGCGATGTTTTCCGTCCGACATTTCGGGAAAATTGGTCTCGTCGACCGCAGCGATTTCGATTTTATTTTTCTTTTTATCCATGCTTGCAATAGAAATCGGTTTGCAAAGGTAACGATTTTTCAACTATTTTATTTCATCTTTAACAGATTGTTAATAACTTTGCCGGTCGAACCATTCAATTCAAATCGAATACCATGCAAATCGCAGACAAATACGTCCCCGCGCAAATCGAAGGGAAGTGGTACGAATACTGGACCGAACACCGGATTTTCCATTCGGAACCCGATGAACGTCAACCTTATACGATTGTCATTCCGCCGCCCAACGTCACGGGTATGCTGCACATGGGGCACATGCTCAACAACACGCTGCAGGATGTGCTGGTGCGTCGTGCGCGCATGTCGGGCCGCAACGCCTGCTGGGTGCCGGGCATGGACCACGCCTCTATCGCGACGGAAGCCAAAGTCGTTGCGATGCTCCACGAGCAGGGCATCGAAAAATCGTCGCTCACGCGCGAAGAGTTCCTGCGCCACGCATGGGAGTGGAAAGAGAAATACGGCGGTGTCATTCTGAAACAGCTGCGCAAACTGGGTGCCTCGTGCGACTGGGAGCGCACCTGCTTCACGATGGACGAAGCCCGCACGGAAAGCGTGCTGCGCGTATTTCGCGACCTTTATGAAAAGGGCAAAATCTATCGCGGCGTGCGCATGGTGAACTGGGATCCGGCGGCGAAAACAGCTCTCTCGGACGAGGAAGTCGTATTCAAAGAGTCGCACGGCAAACTCTACTACCTGCGCTACAAGGTCGAAGGCACGGAACGCTGCATCATCGTGGCGACGACCCGTCCCGAAACCATTTTGGGCGACACGGCCCTCTGCGTCAATCCCAACGACGAACGCTACCGAGACCTGCCCGCCGATGCACGGGTCATCGTGCCGCTGGTAGGCCGTTCGATTCCGGTCATCCGCGACGAATACGTCGACATCGAATTCGGTACGGGTGCGCTGAAAGTAACGCCCGCCCACGACGTCAACGACTACATGCTGGGCGAAAAATACGGTTTGGAGACCATCGACATCTTCAACGACGACGGCACGATCAACGACAAGGTGGGCATGTACGCAGGCATGGATCGTTTCGACCTGCGCAAGCAAATCGAAAAAGACCTCGCCGAAGCCGGACTGCTCGAAAAGACCGAAGATTACACCAACAACGTGGGCTATTCGGAACGCACGGGCGTCGCAATCGAACCGAAACTCTCGATGCAGTGGTTCCTGTCGATGAAGGAGCTGGCCGAACCGGCGACAAAAGCGGTCATGGAGGATGCTATCCGGTTCGTCCCCGAGAAATACAAGAACACCTACCGCCACTGGATGGAGAACATCAAGGACTGGTGCATCTCGCGCCAGCTGTGGTGGGGGCAGCGCATTCCGGCCTACTACCTGCCCAAAGGCGGCTTCGTCGTGGCGCTGACGGCCGAAGAAGCGCTGGAAAAAGCCCGCGCGAAGAGCGGCGACGCATCGCTGCAAATCGGCGACCTGCGGCAAGACGAAGATGTGCTGGATACGTGGTTCTCGTCGTGGCTGTGGCCCATTTCGGTCTTCGACGGCATCCGCAATCCGAACAACCCCGAAGTCAACTACTACTACCCCACCGACGATTTGGTGACGGGCCCCGACATCATCTTCTTCTGGGTGGCCCGTATGATTATGGCCGGATACGAATACCGTCGCGAAAAACCGTTCGGAAATGTCTATTTCACGGGTATCGTCCGCGACAAAATCGGCCGCAAGATGTCGAAACAACTCGGCAACTCGCCCGACCCGCTCGACCTGATCGAAAAATACGGTGCCGACGGCGTGCGCATCGCCATGCTGATGTCCTCGTCGGCCGGCAACGACGTGATGTTCGACGAAGCGCTGTGCGAACAGGGCCGCAACTTCGGCAACAAGATATGGAACGCCTATCGTCTCATCAACGGCTGGACGGTCGACAATGCCGCTGCGCCGAGCGAGAATAACCGGCTGGCGGTCGAATGGTTCGAGCAGGCACTGGGCCGCGCCCTGCGCGAAGTGGAGGAGAATTTCAAGGCCTACCGCATTTCGGAGGCCTGCATGGTCATCTACAAATTGTTCTGGGATGAGTTCAGCGGTCTCTATTTGGAGATGATAAAACCCGCCTACGGTCAACCTATCGACGGCCGGACGTTCGATGCGACGCGCGATTTCTTCGACCGCCTGATGCGCATGCTGCATCCGTTCATGCCGTTCGTGACCGAAGAGATTTGGCAAGATCTCGCCCCGCGAGCCGCAGGCGAATCCATTTGCGTGGCCGCTATGCCGGTCGCAGCGCCGGAAGATGCACGGGTGCTGGCGCGTTTCGAGCTGGCTCACGAGGTGATTTCGGCTGTGCGCAACATCCGCAATCAAAAAGGGCTGGCGCAAAAAGAAGCGCTGACGCTGCAAGTCATCGCCGATGCCAACTACCCCGAAGAGTACGCGCCGGTGATGCGAAAAATGGCCAACTTGACGGAAATCGAAACCGTCACGGAAAAAGACCCGACAGCGGCGGCATTCCTTGTCAAAACGACGCAGTATTTCGTGCCGATGGGCGGCAAAATCGACGCCGAAGCCGAACGGAAGAAACTTACGGACGACTTGACCTATTACGAAGGATTCCTCGCCAGCGTGCTGAAAAAGCTCTCGAACGAACGGTTCGTGCAATCGGCTCCCGAAAAGGTCGTGGCCAACGAACGGGCGAAACAGGCCGATGCCGAAGCGAAAATCGCCGCGCTGAAAGCCCAACTCGAAGCCCTGCGATAATCGGTCGGCAAGGCTGAACTCAGTTACGACGTTCCGATGGACGCTACTCCGACAAACACCCCGACTGCGGCACCGAATCGCTCGATTACCATCTACACCGACGGTTCGGCACTCGGCAATCCGGGGCCGGGCGGCTACGGGGTTGTGCTGCTTTCGGGGCCTCACCGCAAGGAGCTGGCGCAAGGCTACCGGCTGACGACCAACAACCGCATGGAACTGCTAGCGGTGTGCGTTGCGCTCGAAGCGCTGCGGTTCGAGGGGTCGGACGTAACAATCTATTCGGATTCGCGCTATGTGGTCGATGCCGTTATGAAAGGCTGGGTCTTCGGCTGGGAGAAAAAACGCTACATGAACCGCAAAAATCCCGACCTTTGGAAACGTTTTCTGCGGGCCTACCGCAAACATCGCGTCCGGCTCGTATGGGTAAAAGGCCACGCCACGACGGTGGAGAACAACCGCTGCGACCAACTGGCGGTCGCGGCAGCCAACGACGCCTCCCGTCTGCTGGAAGACACCGGCTACCGTCCCGAAGAATAAACGAACGAGGAAGAGACGCGAAACGCTACTCGCGCTGCGCGTGACGGAACGAATAGTATTTGGCCATCAAGTAGCTGTAAACGACCGTAATGCCGGTCGTCAGCACTTTCGACGGAGTAGGCCAAATGCCGCACACCTCGACAAAGAATTTCAATCCGCCGTAAGTCAATGCAATAGAACCTGCTACCGAAACGACGTAACGGCCCAACTGCGTAGGCGTCCGCAAGGGCGAGAATCGGAAGACGACCCTGCGGTTCAACCAAAATCCGACGAAAAAAGTAATGGGAAAAACCACTCCCAACGCGGCGATATGCGGCGACAGCACCACGAATCCCAAATCGAAATAGCGGTGCGCAATCACGTAATTGTAAATCAGCGAATAGCACAACGGGTCGAGCACCAAATAATTCAATCCGCCGCAAACGGCGTATCGAAAAGTCTGACGCGGCAAAAACGCCCTGACCGGCCGGATATAGAGCCGGTCGATGAGGGCGATTATTGCATCGGAGAGGCGCATCAACGGGCGGAATAGACCCAAAGTTCGGAGAACGTATCGCGATGCTCGCGCAGGAAATCGCGCGCCTTCATTTCGTGCTCCGAAACGTAACACGAAACCATGTAGCGATTGCCCAAACGGTAAATCGCATAATCCAAATCGGCGGCCCGACGGGCGAAGAACTTTTGCGCATTCGCGGCATTCTCCTGCGTCTGGAACACCCCCATCACCACGTAATGACGACCCGAAACGGGCACGGCCAACTTGACGGATTCGGTCGGTTGCTGTATCGGGGCAGTTGCGACAGCGGTCGGCTCCGAATCCTGCACTGCCGACGTCGAATCCGCAACGACCGGCATCGACTCCTCGACGGCCGGAGTTGTCGGCACGGAGGGTACCTCCTCCGTCGGTTCCGCAGCGGCGAACAACCCTTCGGTCGGCCAATCGAAATGGCTCTGCATCAGATAATACCCGATGACGAGCGCAGCGGCGACAATGGCCGCGACGCCGAGCACGATGACCCAATCGACGCAACCCTTTCGGCGTACCCGCACCGGAGCATGTCCCTGCGGATTCAAGCGGCGCTCGAATGTCGAAGCAGGCGTAAAATTCTTGAATTTCAAGGTTCCGACCCCTGCAATCGTGAGGATTTCGTCCTGTCGGGTCTGTTCCAGCCACCGGTCGTACACCGCGCGGGCCGCATCCGTGTCGCACGAAGCGGCACGGGCAATCGTATCGACCAACGATTCGCCCCGCTCCTGCGACGTGAACTCGACCCGACGATAAGGCGGCTGCACCCACCGTTTCGAGATTTGCTCGGCCCCCTCGAACTCCACGTACAACGACCCGACGTCCGGCAGGTAAATATCCCCGCCGCCGGCCAAACGGTTGGCAATCAACCGCGAAACCTGTTCTATCATCTGACTCATCGTTTTCCTTTTTTAGGTGCCGACGTTTCGACTTCATCCGTTCGGCAAGCCCGCACGATTATCCAAATACCGAGCACGACGAACGGAATGCTCAACCATTGGCCCATGTCGAGCGACCACCCTACCTCGAACGCTTCCTGTTCGGTCTTGATGAACTCCAAGAAGAAACGGGTGAGGAACACGCCGAGCAATCCGACACCGAAAATCAATCCGGGACGCCGCCGGCCCATGTCTTTCGCATAGTACAACCAGCACAACACGCCGAATGTCAGCAAATAGCACAATGCCTCGTAAATTTGGGTCGGGTGCACCGCAGCGGGCGCGTACTCGTAAACCCATTTGTGCGAACGCACGAACTCGAATCCCCAAGGCAGCGAAGTCGCCGTGCCGAAAATCTCGGAATTGAACAGGTTGCCGAGCCGCACGATCGCCCCGCCGATACCGACCGGAATCATGATGCGGTCCAACGACCAGATATAGGGCAATTTGTTTTTGCGCGAAAAGAGCCACAGGCCTATCAACAGGCCGATAGCCGCGCCGTGACTGGCCAATCCGCCGTCGCGGAAGCCCGTGATAATCGTCCAAGGACGCGGCAGGTACTCCATCGGAGCATAGAACAGGCAGTGTCCCAACCGTGCCCCGAGAATCGTGGCCAGCGTACCGTAGAGAAAAACCGATTCGGCGACCGACGCAGGCAAACCCTCGCGCTTGCAGAAATTGTTGAAAAACTGCGCGCCGACGAGAATCGCCAACGCCCACATCAAGCCGTAATAACGGATGTCCAACGATCCGATAGAGAAGAATACCGGATCGAAATTCCAAACGACAGATAAAAACGGTATCATTTATTCAATGCTTGTATTTCCACTTTTTTGAGCGTGAACGAGAACGTGCTGCCCGCTCCTAATTCGCTGCGCACCGAAATGCGTTCGCCGTGCGCCTCGATGATATGTTTCACAATGGCCAAACCGAGCCCCGTGCCGCCCTGCTCGCGCGAACGGCCCTTGTCCGTGCGGTAGAAACGCTCGAACACGCGCGGCAAGTCTTCTTTGCCGATGCCCTGCCCGTTGTCCTCGACCTCGACCAAAATCCGGTCGAGCATGTCGCGGAAGCGGATGCGAGTCGCGCCGCCCTCCTTGCCGTAACGAATCGAATTGATAATCAGGTTGACCAACACCTGTCCGATGTAATGCTTGTCGGCCAGCACCCAGAACACCGACGGTAGGTTCTCGGCCCCTTTGACCGAAATCGCGATGTGCTTGCGGTCGGCCTCCATTTCGGCCTGCTCCGCAATCTCTTTGGCCAACGCCACGATGTCGAATTTTTCCAGTTCGAGCTGGTTCATGTTGCTTTCCAGCTTGGAAATCGTGTCCAAATCGTTGACGATGTTAATCAGCCGGTCGATGCTCTTTTCGGTTCGTTCGAGGTACTTGCGGTTGATGAGGTCGTCCTCCAACCCGCCGTCCAGCAAGGTCGAAATGTAGCCCTGAATGGTGAAAATCGGGGTATTCAGCTCGTGTGCCACGTTGCCCAAATACA
>CAMWYI010000074.1 GCA_947178455.1 uncultured Alistipes sp.
ACACGAGAGCGTAAATCTAAATCAGCCTGATCCGCACCTTGAAGAGCAGCATTCACACCTTCATCAACTCGGCGCCGCAGAGCCAGATAGAAAAGAGCATGCTGGCCGGAAGCAGGGCTTCGAGCCCGTAAATGGTCAGGTATTCGTCCACTTTGAGGGCCGTGCCCCAAGGGTCTATCGCCTTCGTGAAGCCCGACAACACGAACGTACAGGCCAACACGATGCGGCATACGTGCGCCGCGATTTTGAAGGAGCGTTTGTTTCTCATCGTCGTTGCAAAGTTCGTTCGACTTCGGCGGCTATCCTGCCGAAAATCGTTTCGGGAGCAGCCATCGCGCCTTCGGCCGTGCCGCAATCGACCACGCGCAGCAGGTCGTCCTGCCGCACCGCCGAAAGGTAGACCTCGCGCACCCGCTGCTGAAGCGACAGCGAATCCTCGTGAATGTCGCGGGCCCCGTGCAGATAGTCGCGGTCGTCGCCCTCGCGCTGTTCGGCGAGCTTGCGCTCGGTGAACGCGAACGGCACGTCGAGAAAGAGCGAAACATCGGGACGCGGCAGCCGGTTGTAGCCGAACTCCAAGTCGAGAATCCAGCGGGCCAGCCGGTCACGCTCCTCGCCCGCAGGCAGCTTCGCGCACTGGTAGCCCACGTTGGAATAGACGTAGCGGTCGAGCACGACGGCTTTGTCCGCATCGAGCCACCCGCGCAGCAGCGCAGCGGCATCGGCCCGGTCGCCGGCATAAATCAACGCCACGAGATAGGGATTCACCGTATCCACGCCGCCGAATTCACCGCGCAAAAACCGCGCAATCAGTTCGCCGTAGACCGGTGCGTCGAAACGCGGAAAATGGAGGTATTCGCTCTCCACGCCCCGTTCGGCGAGCCATTGCCGCAACAGCCGAATCTGCGTCGATTTTCCGGCTCCGTCCAATCCTTCGAGTACAATCAGCATATCAATTCAGCAAATTGGGTGCATCCAAAACAACTTCGGAAACCTCGTACAATGCAGGAATTATTCGCGGGTTTATTCGGAATTTCGTTCCATGATTATGCCCCGTCCGTGCATCGAAATCCACATATATTTCACCGTCTTCAATCGCTGAAACAAATTTTTCCATCAATAGATTTTTCAGCATGTAAGCTTTGTAATAGTGAATATATTGTTTCCCATTTTCAGTTTTCATTTCCGCTATCACGAAAAAACAATTCAGCAATTTGCCACGAGCCTTACTGAACAAATCATCGAACCCCCAATACGGCACAATTTCCAATTTTTCCACATCAGCCACCCGTCGTTTGACCGTATCCAACCAACCGTAATCCTGCTGTTTGACCTGAGAAGGATCGAAAACAAGTGAAACTTTCCGTTCTTCCCTGTCCACCCGAACAGAAAAACCACGCGTATAGCCTTTCGTACTCAACGTTGCACGAAAAGACATTTCATCAAGCGGATATGATTTTCCTGCATCTTTGTGCGACCATCCGTATTTTTTCAACAAAACGGAAGATACGATTTTGAAAGCCCGAGGAGACGGCTCCATATGAAACAATGTCAGCAGCGACGTGGTATTATCCCTCTGTGTTTTCAACTCCCATTCAGCTGCATTCGGAATCGGTAGATTGTTCTCAGGTATCCCCAACAAATCCTCCAACTTATTTCCTATCGCACCGTCATTGGTCAATCTCGTCGTATTTTCTATCCACCCGAGTCGCTCGATTTCATGAAATTTCGAGATAAGTTCTTCTTTACTAATCGGTTTCAATTCTGCATTCATAGGTCTTCAAATAATCCGGGTTGATGAAATCGGGCCACTTCACTGTTAATTCTATTCCGTTGCAATCTTTTTTCCGCCATTTCGCAGTATTTCTGGGAAAGTTCGATGCCGATATATTTCCGCCCCAGCCCTTCGGCTACTACCGCTGTGGTGCCACTTCCCATAAAAGGATCCAAAATAACATCCGCCGTAGTAGAACTCACAATCCGGTCAATCAATGCCACAGGAAAAGGAGCTGGATGTTCGTTTTTCAATTCTTGTGTAAACTCCCAAATATCGCCAAAACGATTTGCTTTGGGAGCCAATTTGAATTGAGGTTTGGCAATCATGTAAATGACTTCGTAGGTCGGAAGAAAATAACCGGCATTGAAATTAATTCCGCCTTTGCGTTTCCAGATAATAATTTGTCTCACGGGAAAACCGGATACGATATCTTGCCTATCCTGCAAAAGTCCGTCTTGTACACGCCATTTATGATTATAAAAAATCGCTCCGTCATTCTTAATCACCCGAAACATCTCCGACAGACAAGCACGCTGCCAATCGACATAATCTGCATGAGGCATACAATCGTCATAATCCGCATATCCGTCAATCAAAGCTGCATTCGACCATTTGCCGCCTTTACCGCATTTCATGCCGTTGCCAGTCGAATTTTTCAGATTGTACGGAGGAGATGTCACTACCAAATCAACCGATTCAGAAGGTAAGCGCTTCATGACCTCCTCGCATCGCCCGCAAATTATTTTATTGATAAACTCTTCCATAAAATCTTTTCATTTATTTCAGCATCCGCACGGCACGCGCAACGCCGTCGGCCAAAGCATCGGCTTCGGCGAGCGTGTTGTAGAGTGCGAACGACGCACGGCACATGCCCGTGACGCCGTAGTGGGTCATCACCGGCTCGGCGCAATGCTGGCCCGTGCGCACGGCGATACCGAGTTTGTCGAGAATCATCCCCATGTCGTAGGCATGCACTCCCTCGACGTTAAAAGACACGATAGCGCACTTGTCGGCCGTCGTGCCATAGATACGCAGGCCGTCGATAGCCGAAAGGCGTTCCGTAGCCCGTTGCAGCAGCATCCGTTCGTGGGCCTCGACCGCTGCCGAATCGAACTGCCGCACGAACCGCACCGCCTCGCCCAACGCGATAGCCCCGATGAAGTTGGCCGTACCCGCCTCGAACTTCAACGGCACGGGCGCATAGGTCGTTCGCTCGAACGACACGCGGTCGACCATGTCGCCGCCGCCCAAAAACGGCGGCATCGCCTCCAACAAGGCCCGTTTGCCGTAGAGCACGCCGATTCCGGTCGGGCCGTAAAGTTTGTGCCCCGAAAAGGCATAAAAGTCGCAATCCAACGCGCGGACATCCGCCCCGCCGTGCACCACGCCCTGACAACCGTCGACCACGACGACCGCCCCTGCGGCATGCGCCGCGTCGATAATCGGGCGCAGGTCGGGACGGGTTCCGAGCGTATTCGACGCCTGCGTCACGGCCACGATGCGCGTATGTTCGTCCAGCAGCGACGGCAGCAGGTCGGTGCGCAACGCCCCCGAATCGTCGAAAGGCAGCATCCGCAGTTCGGCTCCCTGCCGTTCGGCCAGCATCTGCCAAGGCACGAGGTTGGAGTGGTGCTCCATTTCGCTGACCACGATGTTGTCGCCCGCATGGACATACCGCCCGCCCCAAGCATAAGCCACCGCATTGAGCGACGCGGTAGCACCGGCCGTAAAGACGATTTCCTCTTTCTCGGCCGCCCCGATGAAGTCGGCTATCTCGGCACGGGCCGCTTCGTAAGCCGCCGTCGTCTCCTCCGAAAGAAAATGCACGCCGCGATGGATGTTTCCGTTCAGTTCGCGGTGCAGGCGGTCGACCGTCTCGATGACCGCCGACGGTTTTTGGGCCGTCGCCCCGCTATCCAAATAGACCAGCGGCCGGTCGTAGACCTTGCGCGCGAGAATCGGAAACTCCGCCCGTATTTTTTCGATGTCGAACATCTCTACAACTGTTCCATTTTTTCGGCGACGGCCGTCATCAGCCGGTCGCACAGCGGCTCGATACCGCAATGCCGCACCACGTCGGCCGCGAAACCCTCGATTTGCAAACGGCGGGCCGTCGCTTCGCTCAATCCGCGCTGACGCATGTACAAGACGGCTTCGTCGTCCATGCGCCCTACCGTCGCGCCGTGTGAACAGGTTACGTCGTCGGCATAAATTTCCAGCTGGGGCAGCGTGTCGATGCGGGCCTCGTCGCTCAACAGCACGTTGCGGCTCTGCTGCCGGGCATCGGTGCGCTGGGCATCGGGCGCCACATAGACCAGCCCCCCGAAACGTCCCGTCGCCTTGCCGCCGGCCACCCCTTTGACGCACGATTCGCTCCGACAATCGGGCACGTTGTGCGCCGTGTGCAGCGACACGGAGCAATGCTCCTCGCCGCCCGCGATGAACAGCCCGTGCAACACGCTTTCGGCCCGTTCGCCATTGAGTTCGGTGCGATAGTGAGTCTCCGCACCGGCCAACTGCACCGCTGTGATACGGCTCGCACTGCCTGCGGCCTGCTCCAACGACACCTCGACTTTCGCCGGAGCGAGAAACACCTCCGTCAAAGCCAACCGCGCCGCCTCGTGCAACCGAATCCGCAGGTTCACAGGCCCGTCGGCAGGCGCGCGATGCACCACGACTAACTGCGCCGCGCCGTCGGCCGAGACCTCGACCTCCAACGCCGCCGCAGGGTCGACCGCCACGAACGGCGTCGCCTCTTCGCGGTCGATGCGCAACCGTCCGCCCTCGACGCTGCGGAACGACCCGAACATATCGTCCAACGAGGTCATCATTCGGCGTAATCGTTTATCAGCCAGTCGTAACCCTCTTTTTCGAGCCGCAGGGCCAATGTCTTGTCGCCCGTGTAGATAATGCGGCCCTTGTAGAGCACGTGCACCACGTCGGGCACGATGTAATCCAGCAGCCGCTGGTAATGCGTAATGACCACCGTAGCGTTCTGCGGCGTGTGCAGCTTCGTGACCCCCGTCGCGACGATACGCAGCGCGTCGATGTCCAATCCCGAATCGGTTTCGTCCAGAATAGCCAGTTTCGGGTCGAGCATCGCCATTTGGAATATCTCGTTCTTCTTCTTCTCGCCGCCCGAGAAACCCTCGTTGACGGCCCGCGAAGTGAGTTTCGACGACAATTCGACGACCGCGCTTTTCTCGCGCATCAGGCGCAGGAATTCGGCGGCCGACAGCGGCTCCTCGCCGCGATATTTGCGTTGTTCATTGACGGCCAGCTTCATGAAATTGGCCATCGTCACGCCCGGAATCTCGACCGGATACTGAAACCCGAGAAACAACCCCAACCGCGCCCGGTCTTCGATGGACATCGCCAGCAGGTCGTGTCCGAGAAAGGTCGCCGAGCCCTCCGTAACGGTGAATTTCTCGTTTCCCGCCAGTACCGACGCCAACGTCGATTTGCCCGAACCGTTGGGACCCATAATAGCATGTACCTCGCCAGCCCGGACTTCGAGGTCGATGCCCCGAAGAATCTCTTTGCCGTCGACCGACGCATGCAGATTTTTAACGCTCAACATATCTTTTTTCAATTTTTTCTCTTTTCGTGTTCGCTGCATGGCCACGCGTATCAACCGACGCTTCCTTCCAGCTGCAAGGCCAGCAGTTTCTGCGCTTCGACCGCGAACTCCATCGGCAGTTTGGCCAGCACCTCGCGGGCATAGCCGTTGACGATGAGCCCGACGGCATCTTCGGTCGACAGGCCGCGCTGGTTGCAGTAGAACAGCTGGTCGTCCGAAATTTTCGAGGTCGTCGCCTCATGTTCGACCACCGCCGAACGGTTGCGCACGTCTAGTTCGGGGAAGGTGTGGGCCCCGCATTTGTCGCCTATCAACAGCGAATCGCACTGCGAGAAGTTGCGAGCATTTTCGGCTCCCTTGCCCACGCGCACCAAGCCGCGATAGGCGTTCTGACTACGGCCCGCCGAGATGCCTTTCGACACGATGCGGCTGCGCGTGTTGCGGCCTATGTGAATCATCTTCGTCCCCGTGTCGGCCTGCTGCAAATTGTTGGTCATCGCCACCGAGTAGAACTCCCCGACCGAATTGTCGCCCGCGAGAATGCAACTCGGATATTTCCACGTAATGGCCGAACCGGTTTCGACCTGCGTCCACGACAGACGGGCGTTCTCGCGGCAAAGACCGCGCTTCGTGACGAAATTGTAGATGCCGCCCTTGCCCTCCTTGTCGCCCGGATACCAGTTCTGCACGGTGGAGTATTTCACTTCGGCGTCGCGTTCGACGACGATTTCGACGACGGCCGCATGCAGCTGATTTTCATCACGGCGCGGCGCGGTGCAACCTTCCAAATAGCTGACATAAGCCCCCTCGTCGGCCACGATGAGCGTCCGCTCGAACTGGCCCGTACCGGCAGCGTTGATGCGGAAATAGGTCGACAACTCCATCGGACACCGCACGCCTTTGGGAATGTAGCAGAACGACCCGTCGGAAAAGACGGCCGCATTGAGCGCAGCATAAAAATTATCGGTATGCGGCACGACGCTGCCGAGATACTTTTTCACCAATTCGGGGCAGTCGCGCAGGGCTTCGGAAATCGAACAGAAAATGATACCCTTTTCGGCGAGGGTCTGCTTGAAAGTGGTTTTCACCGAAACCGAGTCCATCACGGCATCGACCGCCACCCCCGACAGCGCGAGTTGTTCCTCCAACGGAATGCCCAGTTTGTCGAACGTGCGTTTCAGTTCGGGATCGATGTCGTCCGCCGTGCCATCCGCTTTCGGCGATTTGGGTGCCGCATAGTAGATAATATCCTGAAAATCGATCGGCGGAATCTGCAAATGGGCCCACGTCGGCGGGGTCAGCGTCAGCCAATGGCGATAGGCGGCCACCCGACGTTCGGTCATCCAGTCGGGTTCGCCTTTTTTGGCGGAAATCAGACGCACGACCTCTTCCGACAGCCCTTTGCCGATGGTTTCGGTTTCGATGTCGGTGGTGAATCCGTATTTGTACTCCTGCTCTCGGAGGATTTCGAGTAGTTCTTTTTGGTTTTCGGCCATTTCAGCGGAATAATCGGACGAAGATACGAAAAGTCGAGCGCCGAAGCAAATTTTTATTAGCGCGATAGCCTGTCGCTTCGCTTCCGCTGGTCGTAGTCGCTCCTTATTGCTTTTGCCGAGCGAACGTATTTTCGACTTCACCCAAAATAGTAAAACGGCCGATGATATACAAAAAACAGACGAATCCGCACGATCGATGAAAATAAAAAACCGGCGGCAGACCGCAAAGGCCCGCCGCCGCTAAAACCGGATTCAGCATCGCAGCCGGATTCTGGCTTCCGCCGCAACCCGCCGCAATTGCAATCCGAACTTAATTCAACGCAGTGTATGTACCGCCATCGACCTGTGCTACCGTGATGTCCTGCACCAGATAGTGGAGATACATCTCCAAGTTGGTATAGCGTGCATCGAGATGATACTCGTTGGCATCTTTGGGGTTGTTCTTGTCCAAACCGGCCTTTTCCTCGAAGTCATCGGGCATGCCGTCGCCATCGGAATCTTTGGGAGCCGAATTCGACTTATAGGTCGGATAACCGCCCACATCCGTCGGAAGGTCGATGATGCCGTTCTTGCTGCCGTGCGAACCGTTCGTCTCGAACGTACCGGCTTTCGCATGATTCGTCACACGCGTATCCACCGCATCGCGATGCAGCGAAGCACCTACATAAGCAGCCACCCGCTCGAAGCCGAGTGCTGCACTATGCGTCGTAACGTCGCAAACCTTGTCGCCGTCTTTGAACGAAAGCGGAGCATCGAGCCACGTCACATCGGGGCTTACCGAACTCTTCGTTGCGGCGTTGATAACGAAACCTTTTTTGTTGTCCGCCGT
Source organism: uncultured Alistipes sp. (assembly GCA_947178455.1). Lineage (GTDB taxonomy): Bacteria > Bacteroidota > Bacteroidia > Bacteroidales > Rikenellaceae > Alistipes. Next base: position 7,683 of record CAMWYI010000074.1, read on the forward strand.
CAGCTCGGCACCTACCGTGCTCGACTTGTCTACCGACGTATCGAATGCATTGGAATTATCGCCCAGATAGACATGTGCGGCACCTACGTCGAAAGTCTTTCCACCGGTCGTGTACGTACCGTCCACATGGTAGAACCAAGGACGTTTGTATCCGGGATTGACGGTCTCTTTGCCGTCTTTGTAGCTCAAGCCCGAACCGTCGACCGACGCAGGCCCCCACTTGTAGGTATTGCCCACGAAATTGAATTTCTGACCTTCGCCGCCGTAAGCCGGGAAGTTGCAGAAGTTGTAGACCACGTTGTTGCGGAAGTCGATTCGGCGGTCGGCCAGCGAAGCGGCGTAAGACGAGTCGTTCTCTTTGTAGGTATTGGGCGAATCGAAGCGCGGGTTACGCGAGTCGTGGTTGGCCAGCATGTTGTGGTGGAACGACGCCGGAGCACCACCCCAAATGGCACCGTAACCGTGCGAACCTTTGGTATGGCCGGCATTGTGCAACGACTCGGCCAACAGACACCACTGCATGGTGAAGTTGCGCATCGAATAGAACGAACCGCACTCGTCGGTACACCACGACAGCGAGCAGTGGTCGAGAATCACGTTTTTCTGGTTGCGGCCCCAAATGGCATCCAGTCCGTCGGCATCCTGATCGCTGCCCAACACACCGGGGCGCGAACGGATGTAGCGGATAATCACGTTATCGGCTTTGACCACCAGCGACCAATAACGCAGGCAGATACCGTCGCCCGGAGCCGTTTGTCCGGCAATGGTGACGCTGCCGTTCTTGATTTCGAGGTTTTTGGGCAGGTTGATGATGCCGCTGACGTCGAAGACAATCGTGCGAGCACCCGAC
>CAMWYI010000075.1 GCA_947178455.1 uncultured Alistipes sp.
CCGTTCTCCCGTTGGTCGGTCTGAACGGGGAATTCTCCGGGTTGTCCCGCTGAGGAATAGGGATAATACACGACAAGGTTCGATGCCGCATCTTTATCGGCATACCACTGCACGGCCCAACTCGAAAACGCAACGCCGTCATAGGTAAAACAGCTGTTTTCCAAATAGAGTTCGCCATCCGCTTCTTTGCGGACCGTCACGCCGATGTCGTCATACTTTTCAAAACGGGTGTCGGTGGCACGGGTTTGTATTTCGGGAAAAATTCGGATAGTAGGAGAAACGGAAGCCGTATCGGCATCCGAGCAAGCGGCAACGGTCACGAAAGCCGCACTCCATATTACAGAAGAGAATTTCATGACAAAAAAATTGTTGATGATTACCGGAACACAAAGTTCTTCATATTTCTCGGAGATTGCAAATTTTTTTCGCCTCTTTTTATCGGCATCTCCGACCGACCGAAGTCATCGTTCCGATAATTTTTTGTTATTTTGAAAAATATAACTACCTTTGTTGCCCCGATTAGGGAAAAATTAACCAATTAACAAATTCTATGAACAATTACGAAACCGTTTTCATCGTCACGCCCGTCCTGTCGGACCAGCAGGTCAAGGAGGTCGCTGACAAATTCCAAGGTGTCATCACCGAGAACGGCGGTCAGATTGTGAACATGGAGGCGTGGGGCCTGAAAAAACTCGCCTACTCCATTCAGAAAAAGACCACCGGCTTCTACTTCTTGGTGGAGTTCACGGGCGAAGGCTCGCTCATCAACACGCTCGAAACGCAGTATCGCCGCGACGAGCGCATCATTCGTTTCTTGACGTTCAAGCAGGACAAGTTCGCCGTAGAGTATTCGGAGAAACGTCGTGCGAAACTTTCTAACAAGCAGGAGGAGTAAACATGGCACAGGAAAACAAAGCAGCACAGTCCGAAATCCGCTACCTCAATCCGGTATCGGTCGATGTGAAGAAGAAGAAATACTGCCGTTTCAAGAAACTCGGTATCAAATACGTCGATTACAAAGACGGCGAATTTCTGAAAAAATTTCTCAACGAGCAGGGCAAAATTCTGCCGCGCCGTCTGACCGGCACGTCGCAGAAGTTCCAAAAGAAAGTCGCTCAGGCCGTGAAGCGTGCACGCCACCTCGCCATCCTGCCTTTCGTAACCGATTGCATGAAATAATTAAACGAGGAGGAGAGTACTATGGAAGTGATCTTGCTGAAAGATATGGAAAACTTGGGTTACACGAACGACATCGTGAACGTGAAACCCGGTTATGCGAACAACTACCTCGTGCCGCAGGGCTACGCCAAAGTAGCGACCGCCGCTGCCAAAAAGGTGTTGGCCGAGAATCTGAAACAGCGTGCGCACAAGGATGCCAAAATTTTGGCCGACGCACAGGCTTTGGCCGAGACCATCGGCAACTTGTCGCTGACGCTGCGCATGAAAGCCGAAGAGGGCAAGCTGTTCGGTACGATTACGGCGACCGACTTGGCCGAGGCACTGGCTGCCAAAGGCATCACGGTCGACCGCAAGGCAATCGCCGTCGAGGCTATCAAGACGGTAGGCGAATACGAAGCCACCGCCCGTCTGCATCGCGACGTGAAAGCTACCGTCAAATTCTCGGTAGTCGCCGAAGAATAGCCGGCTTGAAAGCCGGTTTTAGGCGCGTCCGCTGCTATTCGTGTTTTCGCCGGTCTTATTTCGCTATGACCGCCGCATGCCGGAAAGCAGTTCAACCGCCCAAACGAATCCCCGAAGATTTTTATTAAGAGAATCTTCGGGGTTCTTTTCGTTTTTGTCGGGACGCGGGACGAACCCCGTCGCATGGGCTTATTTCCCGACGACGGCTTCGAGTTCTTCGACCGTAATCGGAATTTTCCGGTCGCCGATGATGCGGCACCCCGTGTCGGTCACCAGCAGGTCGTCTTCGATGCGGATGCCACCGAAGTCGCGATAGGCATCCAGTGCGTCGTAATCGACAATCCCTTTATAAAGTCCTTCGGCGCGGCACTTGTCGATGAGGGCCGGTATGAAGTAGATGCCCGGCTCATCGGACATCACCGTGCCCGGTTCGATGCGCCATGCCGCCCGATAGATGCACGTCGCCGACCGCGCCGCGCGCTCGGCAATCGACCCGAAATCGAACGACCGCTCGCCCATCGCCTCGCAGTCGTGCACGTCCAGCCCGATGCCATGCCCCAGTCCGTGCGGCATGAACAGCGTCATCGCCCCCGCCGCGACGGCATCCTGCGCCGAACCTTTCATCAGGCCGAGTGCAATCAACCCTTCGGCCAGCACGGTATAGGCCGCGCGGTGTATTTCGGTGTACATCATGTGCGGTTTGACGATGCGGGCCACATGGTCGTGCGCCGCCAGCACGAGATTATAAATATCTTTCTGTTTTTCGGTAAACCGGCCGCTCACCGGATAGGTGCGCGTGTGGTCGGAGACGTAATTGCTCAACGCCTCGCCGCCCGCATCGCACAACAACAGACGGCCCGATTGCAGCACGCCGTCGGAGTTGAGGTTGTGCAGCGTCTCGCCGTGCTGCGACACAATCGACGGAAACGACACGCCCAGTCCGTGCGATTTGGCGATGCCCTCGATAGCTCCGGCGATTTCGCGCTCCACCACGCCCGGCCGACACATCCGCATGGCCGTCGTGTGCATGTCGTAACCGATTCGGAAAGCCCGTTCGAGTTCTTCGACCTCTTCGGCGCTCTTTTTCTCACGCATTTCGGCGACGGCGAACATCAGGTCGACCGACTTGTATTCGTGCAGCAGCGCCGGACGGATGCCCAGCAGCGCGGAGAGTTGCAGTTTCGTTTCACCGCGATAAGGAGGCAGGTAATGGATGCGGCGGCCCAGCGCAATGGCCTTGCGCAGGCGTTCTTCGAGTGCCGCCAGCGGATAGGTGGCCGTGATGCCGACCTGCGCGCCCAGTTCACGCAGCGTGGGCTGCGGGCCTGTCCAGATGATGTCCTCGACGGTGAAATCATCGCCGAACAGCATCTCCTCGCCCGAATCGACGTCCAAGAGACCCACGAGCGACGGCAGATTCAGCCCGAAATAGTACAGGAACGTCGAATCTTGCCGGAAATAGTAGGCATTGTTGGGATAGTTGTTGGGCGCAGGGGCATTGCCGGGCAGCAGTACGATGCCCGATTGGATTTTGGTGCGCAGCAGATTGCGGCGTGTGCCGTACGTTTTTGCAGAGAACATAGGCGATATTTTTCTTGCAACAACAAAGGTACAAAAAAACAGGAACCTATTAAAGATTCCTGCTAACCGTATTACTTCTTATTCATCATTGAATCATTTCCGATAAATCATCGGAATACAAACGGCATCGGGTGTGTTTAAGCAAAAACCATATAATAACCGCAATAACAACACTTCCCAAGATAAGAATTCCATTATTTATCAGTTTGCAATTGGTGGTTATGGCAATATCACACGCGTATACAAAGATGTAAATCCATGCTGCCAATACAGAACCAACAAACCACTGCGTAGTTTTTTGTGTTGATATATAAGTATTTACAGACTCAAGTGCTTGAACGGCAGTGTTATTCTTCTTAAAAATAACCCAATGCAAGAACCGTAAAATCTGTTTCAGAATAAACCATATAAATTGAACTATCCATTTAGGGAAGTTACACAAGAGTTTGAAAAAATTGCGTAACTCCCAGCCCCGTTGGGCTGCTACTGGTTCATATTTTATTTTTTGGTATACGTTGTGTGAACTATTGTAAGCGGAAAAAAATGCTTTTTCATTCTCTTTAACTATCTTAATATAGTTGTTCATCCACGCGCAGTTGCCAATTAACGAAGCCATCCAGCAGGTCGAAGCCACGATTCCCAGCAAAGAGATAAGGATAGGCAAACATTCCAAAGCATCTTTCGGTACATTGTAAAATCCAACGAATAAAGCACCTACGAAAAGTGCATAGTAGTTCATCCATGTGTTGTAGCGCGTCACTTGGAACTGATACGCTTTGACAGATTGCTCGTAAGCAACAAATTTAGGATCTTCATTCATAATCCATTAATTTTTAGAGTTAATAAATTGAAATAATACGGTTAAAATTCTTGTTCAATGATGTAATCCGAATAAGTTAAAGATTTCCAATAGGGGGCAGCTTTGTAGGCTTCGCCGGAACCGATCGGGACACGTAAGTATGGTGGTTGAGAGCCATTCCTGATATAGAATACCTTTTCTCCGGCACTCGGTGGAACAACCGCTTTACAACGTACGGAGGTTAGACGTGAGAAATTATCCCCATAATACTTCTGATTGTAAAAAGCATATTTTCCGATTGACGTCACATTCTGCGGAATAATTATTTTTGAATCGAAACGACAATAATAAAAAGCATATTCTCCGATTGTGGTTACACTTTCAGGTAACATTATGTCTTTCAGGTTAAGTTTTTTGCAATTGTAAAAAGCGAAGTCTTCAAATGTTGTTATTCCATCTGGAATGGTTATGCTTTTTAAGTTATCGCAGTAATAGAAAGCAGAGCTTCCGACTATTTTCAAAACTTTCGGCAGTTTAACGGAGGTTAGAGAGGTCTTTTCGGAAAAAGCTTGTGCCGGTAGGATTTCCAACTGCGCACTCTCCAAATCCAACACAGCGAGATTCGGCAAATTTTTCAATGTCCGAATGTCCTCGGCGTTCGGATTGCCGACAACGGTCAATTCGGTAATGCCTTCTTGGTCGTAGTCAGTCAATAGTTCGGCCAGTGTACCGGGTGTCAGAATCGTAATCAGCGTCGCGCTGGATGCAAACCGAAGCGTGACGTCGACGGATGTCGTGGCCGTGCGGGAACCGTCCGTAGCAGTAATAATAATCTTATTGGTGGCCGGAACTTCCGCTGTGATAGCGACCGAACCAGTGAGCATATCGGTCGGAGTTACGTCGAATTTATAGATGCCAGTCTCGGGGTTTTCTTGTGCGGCCGTCACGACCGTTTTACTGCTGCCACCCGTGACGGTGTAGTGCACGGTGTGGATTTCGTTAGGCTGGAACTCGAATTCTTCCTCCGCGTCGATAGCAATACTCAACGTTCCCTCTTTCGGAATGGAGAGCGTCGTCCGACGGTCGGCGAGCGTGATAGTCCAAGCATCGGATTTTTCGGCGACTTGTGCGACGAGCGATGCCGTAGCGAGTTCGGTCGTGCCGTCGGGGGCCAAGCCTGCGGGCCACCAGCTCGCTCCGTTATCGACCGAAACATGCCAATAACCGCTTTCGGCTTTCAGGCGGGGTGCGATGCCCTCCTCGTTCAACACGGGAACCGGCTCGCCGGTCGCTGTGGGCAACGGTTTGCCGTTCATCGACCAATAACGGATGCCAGCTGTCTCGTAGATGCCGAATTGCGGGACGCGGTTTGCCGACGGGGCGTTCGTTCCGAGATAGAATGTTACAGACCCGTTCTGTTTGAATGCGAAGCCGTAGCCTATGGTCTCGCTGGCAGGGGCGATGGGCGCGACATTTAACACGCAGTCGGGCAGTTCGTCGGCGGCGATGAGCGTGTGCAGCGTCGCAAGGTCGCTGTTGAGCTGTTCGCACAGGGCTTCGAGCCGCAATGTGGCTTCGGGTGTAGGAGGCTCGGTCGGTTCGCCGATACCCTCCGCATCCTTGCTGCACGCTGCGACGAGCGTTGCGGCAGTCAGCAAAAGAAATAATTTCTTCATTGTTGTTTGCATTTGGCCGCTGCCTCGATCCCCCGACAGCGATATTCTCAACCGTATAAAAAGAAAGTGTGGGATCGTTTGTCTATCTGAACGAAGGTTGTAGTAGGACCCAAACACAAATAAACAATACCCCACACACTTGTAGGGCAATGCCCACGATTGCAGGCATGCCGATACAAGTGATGAGTGTGTTGTTCACCTTGTGTTTTTGAAAACTACTACATTTTCGTTCAAGGATGAAGCAAAACACTTTCATCAATAATATGTCAATCCTCTGCGCAGAGGACAAGGGCAAAGATAGGAAAAGCCGCGTCCAAAAGCAAGTTTACTTGCATCTGCGCCCGACTTTTCGTACCTTTACGGCACGAATCAAACGCAAAACTTCGGCCCATGCTCGAAAAATTGGCGAAACAGACGGCCGTCTACGGACTCAGTACGATTGTCGTGCGGTTTTTGAGCTACCTGCTCACACCGTACTACACGCGCATGTTCGCACCCGACGCCTACGGCATCGTGACCGATGTCTATGCCCTGATTCCGTTTGCGCTCACGCTGCTGACGATGGGCATGGAGTCGAGTTACTTCCGTTTTGCGGCCAAAGCCGAAGCCGACGGCGGCGATACGGTAGCAGCCAAACGGCGCGTATTCGCCACGACGTGGGGCACCACTTCGGCTGCCGCCGTGCTGTTTTTCGCGGCCGTCGTGCTGTTCCACGACCGATTCTCGGAGTGGCTGGGCGCGGCCTACACCGCCCGACCCGAATATGTGGTATGGGTCGGCGGCATCATTCTGTTCGACGTGTGCACGTGCATCCCGTTTTCGCGGCTGCGCGAGCAGGGGCGGGCGCTGACCTTCGTGGGATTCAAGACGCTGAACGTCGTCCTCAACGTCGGACTGGCATTCGTATTCGGCGCATGCGGGCTGTTCGCGACCGAGTTCGGCGTGGGGTGGGTCTTCGTGGCCAACTTCGCCGCCAGCGTCGTGACGTGGCTCGCCATGCTGACGACGACCGGCGGCGTGCTGCCGAAAATCGACCCCGCACTGCTGCGGCGCATACTGGTCTACTCGCTGCCGCTGCTCGTGAGCGGGCTGGCCGGCACGGCGAGCGAATTTCTCGACCGCCAACTGCTGAAATACCTCGCTCCGGCGGGCGATTCGATGGCCCAATTAGGCATCTACGGCGCGGTGACGAAAATCGCCGTCGTGATGATGCTCTTTTATCAGATGTACCGGCTGGCCGCCGAACCGTTCTTCCTGTCGAATTTTTCCAAAGACGATTTCGTGCAGATGAACGCCGCCGCCCTGAAATACTACATTGCCGTGTCGATGCTGATTTTCTTGAGCATCGCGCTGTTCCGCGACTTTTTCGCGCTGATTATCGGGCGCGACTTCCGCGACGGGATTTTCATACTTCCGGTCGTGCTGGGCGCGAACGTGCTCACCGGCGTATGGTTAAATCTGTCGTTCTGGTACAAACGCGAGGAACGCACGGGGCTGGCCGTGCTGATTACGGGGGCCGGTCTGCTCGCCATGCTGGGGCTGGGGCGGTGGTTGATTCCGCAATCGGGCTATCTCGGCGCGGCTTGGGCCCGGCTGGGCAGCGAAGCGGCGATGGTCACGGTGAGCTGGTGGCTCAACCGACGCTATTTTCCCACGCCCTACCAATGGGGCCGCATCGGCGAATATGTCGTCGTCGCGCTGGCGGTATTCTTCGGGTGCGAGGAGGCGGCGCAATGCTTCGGGGCCGAGCACGCATGGGCTGCGACGCTGTTCAATGCGGCGGCATTCGCAGGTTACACTTTTTACCTCGTGCGGCGCGAGCATATCGACGTGCGGGGGCTGATGCGGCAGATTTTTCGGCGATAGCGAAGATAACTTACTGAAACAAGAAAGCATCCCACCGCGCTAATGAAATTTGCGGATATCATAGGACAAGAGGAACTCAAACGGCATCTGGCCCAGTCGGTCGATGCCGGTCGGGTCAGCCATGCCCAGTTGTTTACGGGTCAGGCCGGTGCCGGTGCGCTGGCGCTCGCGGTGGCTTACGTGCAGTACCTCTGCTGCCGCCACCGCCACGACGGCGATTCGTGCGGCGAGTGCCCCGATTGTCGGCAAATCGCGGAGCTGGCCCACCCCGACCTGCACTGGGTCTTTCCGGTCAACAAGCAGGGCAAAAAATCGGGCGAGGTGATGCGCAGCGACGATTTTCTCGACCTGTTCCGCGCGCTGTTCACCGAACGCGGCGGTTATTTTTCGCCGCAAGAGTGGTACGACCGACTCGATTTGGGCAAGACGCTGAAAGGCATGATTGCCGCGCGCGAAGCCGACGACATCATCCGCAAACTGTCGTACAAAAGTTTCGAGTCCGACTACAAAATCATGCTCGTGTGGCTGCCCGAAACGATGAACGAGGAGGCCGCCAACAAAATCCTGAAAATCCTCGAAGAGCCTTGGGAAAAGACCCTTTTTCTGTTGGTTTCCGAGCAGCCCGCGCTGTTGCTGCCCACGATTATTTCGCGGACGCAGGAGGTGCACGTGCCGCGCATCGCGCCCGAAGTGCTCGAACGGCTGGCCTGCGAACAGGGGGTCGACGACCCGCTGAAAGCCCGCAACTTGGCGCGGCTGGCCAGCGGCGACCTGCTGACGCTCAAACAGCTGATTGCCGGAGAAAACGACGCCACGCAGCGCGAAGATTTTTCTTTATTTTGCGCGTTGATGCGCCTAAGCTACAATGATAAGCACCTCGAACTCGTGACGTGGGCGGAAGAGGTGGCCCAGCTGTCGCGCGAACAGCAGCGCGCTTTTCTGCGCGACAGC
>CAMWYI010000076.1 GCA_947178455.1 uncultured Alistipes sp.
GGTCGCGTGCCGGCGGTACTCATTTCGGTTCTCGGCGGGGGTCGCGGTTCGGCGGGCGGGGCGGCGGGCGTCCTTTGGCAGATTCAGCAAGCGGTTACTATTTCTCTTGCGTTTCACCCGGCTGCGGGCTACCTGCACCGAGAGTCGGGAGCTGTCACGAATGTCGCGGCGGAAGGCAACTACTGGAGTAGCTCGCCGTACTCGACAGAGGTCAACGCGGGGAACTTGAACTTCAACTCCGGTGGAGTGTACCCGGTCAACGCAACGAACCGGGCGAATGGCTTATCGGTGCGCTGTGTCCGAGTATTTGCGCGATCGGCCGAGAACAGGACATTTTTTTCGCTTTCTATTGCCACTGAATGCAAGACCTTCTCTATTCAGGCAGAGCAGGATCAGAGTTTCGCATGGTCACAGACCTGCGGGAGCGTATCTTGTAAATTCAGTAACCCACCGGCGGCATAACGGGTCGCTTGCGTTGCTTTCGGGCGGCGTTGGCGCGGTCGTCGGTATTGAAAAACCAATTTGTGGAAAAGTTTTCCAAATTCGGCCTTACGGCTACTTGGAGTCCTTTTCCCAATTTAGCAAGCGGTTACATTTCTCATGCGTTGTTCCGCGGCTGCGGGCTACCTCAACAACTCGACGGGAGCTGTCACGGCTGTCGCGGCAAATGGCAACTACTGGAGTAGCTCGCCGTACTCTTCGGAGGTCAACGCGGGGAACTTGAACTTCAACTCCGGCGGAGTGTACCCGGTCAACAACAACAACCGGGCGAACGGCTTCTCGGTGCGCTGTGTCCGAGTATTTACGGCTGCTTGTTGAATAGAGAACCTGCATTTTATGAAAAAAAGCTATTCCGAACTGTTGGACGACCTGTTTCGGGCTTATTTCGACACGCGCAAGCACAAACGCAACACGCGCAGTCAGCTGAAATTCGAGTTCGATTACGAACACAATCTGGTCGAACTTTGCAATCGCATCGTCGCTCGGACGTATCGTCCCAATCCGGCCATCTGTTTCATCACCGACGTGCCGGTCAAACGCGAAATTTTCGCATCTCCTTTCGCACACCGCGTCGTGTGCCGTCTGCTCTACAATTACATTGCGCCGTTGTTCGAGGCGCGCATGATTTACGACAGTTACTCTTGCCGCGAGGGTAAGGGCGTACACGTCGGCATCGAGCGTTTGCAGCACAATCTGCGCAGTTGCACCCGCAACTACACCCGCATGGCTTACGTCTTGAAACTCGACCTGCGCGGCTATTTCATGAGCATCGACAAACGCATCCTGCACCGCATTTTGATGCAGCGGCTCGACCGTTGTTGGAAAAAGCCTTCGGCCGACGGCCAGCGCTGGTGCGACAAGCTCGACCGCGAGTTGATAGATTACCTCATCACGTTGATTTTGTTCCGCGACCCGACGGACGGTTGTTACGTGTTGGGCAGCGCTTCCGACTGGGACGGCCTGCCCGCCTCGAAAAGCCTCTTCAACACCCCCGAAAACGTCGGATTGGCTATCGGCGACATCACTTCGCAGTTGTTCAGCAACATTTTCCTCGATCGCTTCGACCAGTACGTCAAGCGCGAGTTGCGGTGCCGTTATTACGGGCGTTACGTCGATGATTTCTACATCATCCACCCCGACCGGCGGTATCTCGAAGAGCTAATCGTGCGTTTGAAGGAGTTTTTGCAGTCGGAACTGCACCTCACGCTGCACCCCAAGAAAATCGTCCTCCAACCCTACAATTACGGGGTGGCGTTTCTCGGGGCTTACGTCAAACCTTATCGGCGTTACGCCACTAAATCGTCGGTCAAACGCTTCCACGTGCGCATGAGCCAGCTGGAAGCCGAGTGCCGACACGGGGCGGTCGCCTACACGCGGCTGACTGAGATTCGCGCCGTGCTGAACTCCTATTGCGGACATTTCATCCACTTCAAGGCGTTCCGCATGTTGCAAGCGCAGTTCCGAAAATCGCCGTTGAACAAATACTTCGATTTTTCCGGCAATTATCGCAAGGCCGTCATCAAGGAGCATTTCCTGCCCGGTTGGACGATGCCTTTCGAGGAGGACAACGACGAACGATAGTATTTGCTGCACGTCGCGTCGCGGTTCGGGCCGAAACGGACGGGTGCATCGGGGTCGACTTCGGGTCGAACGTATGCACTGTGGCTTGTCGGTGCATCTCCCTTGCACTTTCTGCCGTCCGACTGTCAGGATTCCATCGGTCCGATGCCGCGCGCGACGGGGCGGCAAATACTATCGTTCGTCGTTGCCGCTCCGGGCCGGAGTTGTCGTTGCGCCGTTGCCGACCGGATTTACCGGAAATCGAATACCAGATTCAGGTGCAGCCCTTCGTCGCCGCGTTTGATGCGGATATTGCCCGGCTGGCTGTTCGGGCCTTGCTGTTCGATGGGCTTGAACGAGTGGATAGCCGGAATGTCCAGCAGAAACGAGAGGTCGCCCGCCGGAAATTCGGGCATCGACCGCCGTTCCGCACCTGCCGGTTCGCGCGGCGTGAACACGCGCAGATAGATGCCGTCGCTTTGCGCATAGATTGTCAGCGGGGCGGTCGGATTTTCGAGGGTCGCCCAGTAGAGATTTGCATGATAACCCTTGAATTCAGGATAAGCCAAGTTCTGAAAACTTTCGCCCGTCACCGTGTCGTTGTACGCCTTGTGCCATAGGCCGTAGCGGGCACCCGCCAGCCGGTTTTTCCACACACGATAAGGCCCGCGCCCCAGCCAGCGCATGCCCGTGCAGGCCGTTTCGGGATAGGAGAACGTCAATCCCAAATTGAAGACCTCCGTATCCATGAACGCCTCGTCGAACCCTTTGCCGCCCGACGCGCGATTGAGCAGCAGGGCATTCATGTGCAGCAGGCCGTCGTTCGTCAGCTTCCAGACAATCGAATCGACACCGCCCTGATAGCGGGCGCAGTAGACGGCTCCTTCCGGCGTGTTGCGGAGCGTGCTTTGCTCCGGTGCGTAGCGCATTTTCAGCCCGACTGCTATGGGCCCGTTCGTGAGCGGAATCTCGGTGCCGTCGGCTCGGCGAACGGTGCGCAGCAGCCCCGTCGCCGCATCGAATGTGATGCGCACGGCATCGCTTTGCAACTCGATTTCGTTGCCTTTTTGCGTCGCACGGGCTGTTCCGGTCGACGAGACGGCCGTGTATTCGCGTGCGAAGTAGGGGCCTGCCAAACGAACGGGGTAGCTCCACGAGCAGATGCTTCGGCCCGCAGGGTCGAACGCTTCCAGTTCCAGCACATCGCCCTCGAAAAACCGCTTCGGCAGCGCGAATCGGGCTGTGCGGGTCTCTCCCGGCAGGGCATCGGGCAGCGACACTTCGCCGCGAGCGAGTACGATGGTTGCCGTATCGGCCTGCATGGGCGACGGTGCGCGCAGCACGCGATACTCCATGCGACAATCGGCCAAATTCGTAAAGAGGTATTCGTTCGTCACGCGGAACGACCCGTCGAAATGCGGCGTCACGGCCAGCGGCCGGATTTGCAGGGGCGACCACTGCTCGCGGATAGCGTAGTAGCTGCCCTCTTTTTCGCGACGGGGGCCCAGCACGCCGTCGGGTGCATTCGAGCCGTCGGAGTCGAGTTCGCCGTTGCGGTCGGTGCGCATCGGGGCTTCGTCGCAGAACGCCCAGATGAACCCGCCCGCGAAATAGGGTGACGTGCTCCACCGGTCCCAAAAATCGCGCAGTCCGGCTCCTCCGCCCTCGTCGTACATGGAGTGCATGAACTCCGTCGGCAGGAAGACATTGTAGCCGTTCGTCAGCCGTCCCACGCCGGTCAGATAGGCCGGGTAGTGGTGGGTGTCCAGCCCGTCGAAATCGGCCCAAGGGTGGATGACATGGCGCTGTTGCAACGGGTCGTAACGGGCGAACAGCGTATCGAGCCGCTTGTTCCAGCCGCCCTCGTTGCCGTTGCTCCACAGCACGATGCAGGGATGATTGACATCGCGTTCGACCATTTCGCGCAGCAGTTTGCGGCCTGTTTCGGTGGCGTAGGCATCGTGCCAGCCTGCCAGTTCGTCGATGTAGAGCAGCCCCAGCGAGTCGCACATGTCCAAAAAGTGTTCGTCGGGCGGATAGTGCGACCGCACGGCGTTCATGTTCATGGAGCGGATGAGCTCGGCATCGGCACGGCTCATCGCCGCACTGGTCGTGCGGCCGCCCTCGACCGAGAACGAGTGCCGGTTGATGCCTTTCATCACCAATTTCGTGCCGTTCAGATAGATTCCGTCGTGCGGGCGGAATTCCAGCGTGCGGAATCCCGTGCGGACTTCGCGTGTCTGTATTGTCTTTCCGGCGGGGTCGAGCAGTTCCAGTTTTGCCGTGTAGAGATGCGGTGTTTCGGGCGTCCACCGGCGCACATCGGCCCAGCGGCTTTCGGCAAGCGTAACGCTGTCGGTCAGCGGAACGACGACGGCGGTCGTGCCGCTGGTGTCGCGCAGGGGCGTGCCGTCGGCCAAATGGGTCAGCGACACGCGGAGCGAATGTCCTCGCGTTTCGCCCGCCGTTTCGATGCGCATGCGCAGGGTTCCGTCCTGTCGGGCATCGAGCACCCAGTGGCGCAGGTGCACTTCGGGCACCACTTCCAGCCACACCGGACGGTAGATGCCGCCGAACAGCCACCAGTCGGCCTTGCGTTCGGCTGCATTGACCGACGCGTCGGCCGAGTGTTTGGCGACCTCGACTTGCAGCAGGTTGCGGCTGCCGAACCGCAGGAGCGGCGTGATATCGTATCCGAACCGGTAGAATCCGCCCCGATGCGTTTCGCCTGCCGAGCGGCTGTTGACGAACACTTCGGTGTCGGTCATCGCGCCGTCGAACCGCAGCAGCACCCGCTGTCCGGCCCAGCTTTTCGGTACATCGAACCGGCAGCGATAGGTGCCCCGTTCGTCGCTCGGCGTCGCCCCCTTGCGGACGTACCAGCGGCCGTAGGTGTAGTCGCCGAAACCTTGCAACTCCCAGTTGCAGGGCACTTGGATTTTCCGCCATGCGCCGCTGTTTTGTCCGCCCGAGCAGCGGAATTCCCACGTCTTGGCGTCGTCGAGCCCCGTGCCCGACAGATGGATGCGTTCGGGGTGGGGCGCCTGCGCATGGGCTGTGCCGCCGATTGCGACCGCCAGCAGCAGCGCAAGGCCGATTCCGATTTTATGGTTCCGATGTTTCACTTTTCGCGTCGACAACGGCATCCGGCGATGCCGCTTTATTTCAGTTTGTAGATTTCCGAGCCTGCCAGCAGGAAGCAGCCCGTGCCGTAATCCTCGAAATCGGGCACCGAGTCGTATGCGACCGGCTGGCCGTCTTTCGGTTCTTTGCCCGTGCCCTGCACGTAGCCCAAAAATCCGTTGGCGTGCACCGCTTCGGTCACGATAGCGTTCCACGCTTTGAGCGTCGCGGGCAGATACTCCTTGCGGTCGAGCAGGCCGTTGTTGATGCCCCACGCCATGCCGTACACGAACAATGCCGTGCCCGTTGTCTCTTTGCCGCCGAAGTGCGATTCGTCGTGTAGGCTTACGTTCCAAAATCCGTCCTTGCGCTGGCAGGCTTTGGCCGCCTTGCACATCGCCTGCAAATCGGCAATATAGGCGGCTCTGTGCGCATCGTCGGCGGGCAGCTCTTGCAGCACGCGCACCAGCGCCGCCACGACCCAGCCGTTGCCGCGCGACCAGTAGCAGTTGCGGCCGTTGGGTTCCTTGTAGGGCGGCACGAAATCCTTGTCGCGCCACCACAGCCCCTCTTTCGGGTTGTAAAGCCCTCCGGCCAGCGTGTTGCGTGTCCAAGCGTACATTTCCCACGCCTTTTCGGCATAGCGCGGGTCGTTTTTCAGTTTGCCTAATTTCGCCAGCACGGGCATCCCCATTTGAATGGCGTCGATCCACGTCCAGTCGTCGACCTGCGGCGTGTTGACCAGCATGTTCATGCAGGCGATGGTCTTCGTCAGCCGGTGCGGTTCGGGCGCCAGATTGTACAGGTCGATGTAGGTCTGCGCACAGCAGTAGTTGTCGGCATTGCGCGTCGGGGTGTTGTCCTTGCGCATGCCCCACCGGTGGAAATCGGCCCACGCGCAGGCATAGTCGTAGTAGCGGTTTTCGGGATAGACCGAGTAGAGGGCCATCAGCCCTTCGTAGTAGACGGCGCGCGTCCAGATGTTCGATTCGTACGATTTCTTGCGCGACCAGTAGGGCATGTCGGCCGTCGGGTCGGCGTATTTCTTCATGAAATAGTCGTTCACGCGGCGCATCGCGGCGAGCGTTTCGTCTTGCGACGGAATCGGTTGCGCCTGCACGCTCGTCGGCACGGCGAATGCCAGTGCGAGCAGGGAAATAAGCAGTTTTTTCATCACGGTTATTTATTTTCGTTTTCGTATTCGGTCGTTTCGGTGGCCGGTTCGAGCCTGCGCAGCGGTTGCAGCACCACCGGGCCTGCCAGTCCGGCCGGTTCCAACTGCCAGCCGTCGGTTTTCAGCAGCCGGCCGTCCTTGCTGCTGACCACATTGGCATCCTTGAAAATGCGCCACTCCACGCCGCGCCGGTCGAAATCGGCGATGAGGTTGGCGGGCAAATTGGTTACTTCGATTTCGATGCGGTTGTCGCCTGCTACGAGCAGCGGGGTTACGTCCAGCTCGAACGGTACCGACCATGCCGTACCTGCGTCGCGTCCGTTGACCCGCACGCGGGCCGATTCGTACACCGTGCCTAATTGCAGCCGCCATGCTTCGGCCGTCGCGGGCGATTCGACCCGGAACGTGCCCGTATAGCGGCCCGTACCGCATAACCGCGTCAAATCGGCGAGGGCGCGTTCCGTTTCGGGCGTGCGGCCGTTGCGGTTGGCCAGTTGCGGCAGTGTTTCGTCATCCGCAATGCGTGCCGCCTTGTCCGGCAGGTCGTCTATCGGTTGGAGCACCGTCCACGAGTGCGGTTCGCCGATAGCGAATCGTTGCTCGACCTTCGGCAGCGATTGCGGAAAGTCGATGTGCCAATCCGTGCCTTCGACGGGCGTGCCTGCCGGTGCGTAGTAGGCCCAGTCGGGCAGCGTGTCGTCGACTTGCTCTGCTGTCTCGATGAGCAGCGATTGGCCGGGTTGCAGTTGCAGATATACTTGCGTTCCGGCGTCCGTCCGGCGGCTTCGGGCCTTTGCGCGGCGGCCGGTCAGCGGGTCAGTGAAAATCACGTTGGCTGCTTCGGCTCCCAGCGTCGCCCAGCCGTCGATAGCCGTGTCGTTGAGCAGCGATACGAAATAGCGTTTGCCCGTCGCATCGGCCCGCCGCACCAACTGGCAGCCTCGTTCTTTCAGCGGTTCGCGGACGGCTCCCGTTTGGGCGAGCAGTTCTTCCGTCCGACTGCCCGTCAGCAGCCGCCCCTTGCCGAAGCGATGGGAGGCCGTCGCGGCGAAATCGGCCGCAGGCAGTCGGCGGGTCAGCCGGTGCAGGGCTTTGCGCCGTTTCGCGAGTTTACCGTAACCCGGCACATCGTCGGGATAGGAGTCGAGAAAGACGACCGTCGCCCCTTCGCGGGCCAGCGACAGCACCTTGTCGAGCGTCTCGACTGGCATCAACCGGCAGTGGGGCAGAACGAGCGCCTTGTAGCGTGCGCCGCCTTCGGTTACGATGACCCCGTTTTCCACGCGGGTACCGGCCAAATAGCGGTCCGACAGATAGTCGGCATCGTAGCCGCTGCGCACGAGGGTGTTCATCGTCCGTTTCAGTTCGGGCATCGTTTGGGTCATCTTGTGGATGTCGAACAGCAGCAGATTGCGACCCTGCTGCGCGTGGCCGATGTCCTCCATGGGGATGTAGAGCAACACGTCGTTGTCGGGTTCGCCCGCTTGCAGGAACTGCTGACAGCGGGCCACGTAGTCGAACATGGCTCCGGCATCGCGCCACAGCGGAGCCGTCGGCGACAGATTGATCGAAGCATAGAACAGCCACCCGGGAAACGAAACCCCTTTGGGCGAGTAGGGCGCACCGTGAAAATAGACGTGGTTGACGCCCGATGCCAGTATCTGGTCGATTTCGGGTTTGCAGGCGGACAGCGAGGTGCGGAAATGTTCGGTGAGCCACGTCAGCGTTTCGCACGACGTGAGCCGTTTGCCCGTGACGTGGGCGGCCGACGAAGCGAATTTCAGCACTGCCGGGTCGGCGTCGCTGTGTTTGGCGTCGGGGTCGCGGCGCAGGCCCGTGAGGGCGAACTCCGTGCGGCCGAACGATTCGCATTCGGGAATGTCCACCGCCGCATAGAAATCGAAAATGTTTCCGGGCGAGCCGTGCGCCTGATTGCGGACGCGGCTGCCGTGTCCGTGCGCCCAGTCGGGCCCCCACGGGGGGGGGGGGGGGAGGCGGGGGGGGGGGGGGGCGGGCGGGGGGGGGGGAGGGGGGGGGGGCGGGCGGGGGGGGGGGGCGGGGGGG
>CAMWYI010000077.1 GCA_947178455.1 uncultured Alistipes sp.
CATCGCCCGCCGGTAGAAGTCCAGCCCCAGCAACAAAGGTTCCCCGCCGTGCCAGCAAAACTGCACGACGGGGACTTCGTTGGCCTCGATATACTGACGGATGTAGGTTTCGAGCAGCTCGTCGTTCATGACCGCCTGCCGCCCGCCGTACTGCGCCGCCTTGTCGAGGTAGTAACAGTAGCCGCAATCGAGGTTGCAGGTCGAACCGGCAGGCTTGACCATCGACGTAAATGCGACCGGCCCCGCCTGTTTCTCCGCATCGCGGAAGGTGAAAATATCCTTTTTCGCCATCGTGCGCCTGCACCCCGTCGACCGCGAGGCTTAAATCAGATTCGCTTTTTCGATGTCCTTGAAATAGCGGTAGGTGGCCACGCGCAACTCTTCGGCTGCCGGGTCGTCGCACACGACGATACCCTTCGGATGCACCTGCAAAGCCGAAATCGTCCACTGGTGGTTGTACGAACCCTCGACGCCGTGCCGCACGGCACGCGCTTTCTTGTGGCCGGTGGCGAGAATCATCACCTCCTTGGAAGCCAGCACGGTGCCGACTCCGACGGTGAGCGCAGTCTTGGGCACCAGCGACGTGTCGCCGCCGAAGAACCGTGCATTGACCTGAATCGTATCGGTAGTCAGCGTCTTGACGCGCGTGCGCGAATTGAGCGACGAGAAAGGCTCGTTGAACGCGATGTGTCCGTCCTCGCCGACGCCGCCCATGAAGAGGTCGATGCCGCCCGCCGCCACGATAGCCGCCTCGTAGTCGGCGCACTCCTTGGCGAGGTCGGCCGCATTGCCGTTGAGAATGTGGACGTTCTCGCGCACGATGTCGATGTGCGAAAAGAAGTTCGTCCACATGAACGAGTGGTAGCTCTCGGGGTGCTCTTCGGGCAGCCCAACGTATTCGTCCATGTTGAACGTAATGACGTTGCGGAACGAGACGTCGCCCGCCTTGTGGCGGCGAATCAGCTCCTTGTAGGTTTCGAGCGGTGTCGAACCGGTCGGCAGACCGAGCACGAAGGGCGATTTGGTCACCTGCTCTTTCGCCTTGATGCGGCGGATGATGTAATCGGCGGCCCACTGGGCTACCTGCTGCGATGTTTCTTCGATAATCAAACGCATAGTATTACAAAAATAAAATTAAAATTCATAATTATTGACGGTGACGGCGCAGAAACCTTGCGAAGCTCGACAACCGACCGTCGCGCCTAAAACCCCGTTCTTAACGGGGCGCTATTAAAACATCTTGACGAATACTTCTATTGCCTGATATTCGGCCATGCCGAGCTGGTCGTAGAGTTTCGCCGTGTGCTGGGTGCGCTCTTCGGCACGCTGCCAGAACTCGCGTGGGTCGCTGCCCGGGAAAGGCATAATGTCCTTCTGCGAGAGGTGGCGGTAAATGGCGTGGCGTTTCATGATGAGCTCGTCGGGCGACAGGGGCACCGCCATGTCGACCATGCCCAAATCCCACTCCATCCACGCACCGCGATACAACCACAAGTGGCACTTTTTCAGCCATTCGTCGTCCTTGACGACCTCCAAAGCGCCGAGCACGGCCTCCATGCAGGTGCGGTGCGTGCCATGCGGGTCGGCCAAGTCGCCGGCGGCGTAAATCTGGTCGGGCTGAATCTCGCGCAGGAGCTTGACGATGATGTCGATGTCCTTTTCCGAGAGCTGGCCCTTTTTGATGCCGCCCGTCTCGTAGAACGGCAGATTCAGGAAGTGGGCGTTAGTGTCGGGATTCAGACCGAACGACCGCACGGCGGCACGCGCTTCGGCGCGGCGGATAGACCCTTTGAGGTCGAGCAGCGGACGCGGTTCGGGTTCGCCCTTTTTCTTGCCGGCGATGATTTTCTCGACTTCGGCATAATGGTTTCCGAAGCCCAGCTCGCGGGCGGTGTCGATGTTCTGCAACACCACGTCGTCGGCGACGGCGACGTTGCCCGAAGTTTCGTAGGCGACGTGCACGTCATGACCCTGCTGCACGAGCCGGATGAAGGTACCGCCCATCGAAATGACGTCGTCGTCGGGGTGCGGCGAGAAAATCAGCACCCGCTTGGGGAAGGGCGTCGACGGCACGGGACGGGTCGAATCATCGGCGTTGGGCTTGCCGCCGGGCCAGCCGGTGATGGTGTGCTGCAAGTCGTTGAACACGTCGATGTTGATGCGGTCATAGGTGCGACCCTGCTCCAAAAGCTCGCCGAGCGAATTTTCGATGTAATCCTTGTAGGTCAGTTTCAGAATGGGCTTGTTGACGACGCCGCACAGCCATACGACTGCCTTGCGGACGAATTTGGGCGTCCAGTCGCACGGGCCGACCAGCCACGGCGTTTCCTGACGGGTCAGCCGCTGGGCGGCATTCTCGTCGATGACGACCTCGATGTTGCGATGCCCCTGCAAGTGCGAAGCGGGCACCTGACCCGAAATCTCGCCCTCGACCACGCGCTGGATAATGGGCGCCTTGTCCTCACCCCACGCCATGAGAATGATGCGGTCGGCGCGCATGATGGTGTCGATGCCCATCGTAATGGCCATTTTGGGGGTGTTCTCCAATCCGAAGAACGCACCCGACTGGATTTTGCGCGTGTTGTGGGTCAACTGCACGAGGCGCGTGTGCGACTTGGCATAGGAACCCGGCTCGTTGAAACCGATTTGACCGTCCTCGCCGACGCCGATAGGCATCAGGTCGATTTTGCGAATGGCCCGGTCGTAGGCGGCGCAATACTCCGAAATGCTCGCTTCGGGAACCGCCCCGTCGGGAATGTGGACGTTTTCGGGCAGGATGTCGACGTGATTCAGGAAATCCTCGTGGATGCGGTAGTTGCGGCTCTGCTGTTCCGAAGCCTGAATCGGATAGAACTCGTCGAGCGAATAGACGGCCACGTTCTTGAAGCTAACCTGCCCCTCGCTGCAACGCTTCACTAACTCACGGTACAAACCAAGCGGCGTGCGGCCGGTGGTCAGACCGAGCACGAACGGCTCGGCCTCCTCGAAATCGGCATTGCACGAATGCGCCTCGTTGTACTGCCGAATCGCCTTGACGATGGTATCGGCCACGTACTGCACGCCCGAATACTCGCTCTCGAAGACCCGTGTACCGATTTTCTCGTAACGGTGAATGATGTCGCGCGGAGTCGACGCCTCGATCAGTCCGCCGTCTTTCGGTAATGAATACTTTTCCATTTTTTTATTAATTATGTCTCTTTGCTATGTTCGGTTGTCACGGTTTATGGTATTGCTTTTCACCGTTTTGCATTCTCTCATCATGGCGCACACGACCGCGCGGAACGAAACGACGTCCGGCCGCGCCTAAAACCCCGTTCTTAACGGGGCGAAAACTCCACCTCGCCGAAAAATTCGGGCCGGTGGAAATCGGGCTGCGGCGTCTCGATAGGACGCCACGACAGAAAATGCGGGTGCGACAAATTGTCGCCGCATTTGTAGACGTTCATGCGTCCGCGCAATCCGTCCCAGTTGTCGAACGCATGGCGGAACAGCGCCTGCGGCGGAATGGCCAGCGTCAGCGTCCAGCGGTTGTCGCCCTCGCGCTCCTCGAACGGCGCGTCGGGCAGCGACGACACACGGCGCACCGAAGCCAATGTTTCGGCCGAAGCGTGCACGACGCCCTCGTTGCGCGAGAGGCGGTTACCCAGCAGCATCCGTCCGATGCAGGTAGTCTCGAAGTTGTAGTACCCCGTCCCGCCGTCGGGCGCGAAGAAAAACTCCACGCACGAATCGGTCCAAACCTCGCCGTTGTCCTCGACGACCCGTGCCGCCGTATAACGCTCGGCGACCTCGAACCGCACGAACAATCGGTCGCCCGTATGGAACATGCGGAATCGCACCTCCGGCGCATAAGGGAACGCTTCGGGCCAGTTGCAACACCCGACGGTCTGCGGCTCCGACGCGGCGAAAGCCCGCTCGACGGCCGCCGCATCGGCAGCATCCAATAGGAATTTCGGAACAATCATAGGCTGTGCTATGCGTATTTTTGCATCGTTTCCCGCACGACGGCGCACATCGCGTCGTACTGCTGCTCCATGCTCTGCAACAGGGCATACTGCGCGCGGGTACGGACGAGGTTGTGGTCAGCGTACTTGGTTTTATAATAGGTGTCGCCGTCGATGTAGTCCATCAGGAAGCGCAACACCTGCTCGTAGGTGATGTAGCGCGCCGAAAATGCCAAATGGTCGATTTCGGCCTGCGTCAACTGCTTGGCCCGCTGCGACAGATAGCCTTCGGTATAGGCGCGGAACATGCCGAGCGACAACCCCACGCGCGACGTGTCGCGGTCGTCCTCCTCGCCCGTATTGGCATAGGAGCGAATGGCGTCGCCGAAGTCGTTGAGCGACGTGGAGGCCATGACCGTATCGAGGTCGATAGCGCACAACACCTCGCCCTGCTTGTCGAACAGGATGTTGTTGATTTTCGTGTCGTTGTGGGTCACGCGCGTGGGAATGACGCCGGTTTCGACCAACTCCCAGAAGCCGAGCATCTCGCGGCGGCGCGCCTCGATCCACCCGATTTCTTCGGCGAGCGAAGCCTTGCGGCCGGCGGCATCGCGGGCCAATGCGGCGTCCCACTGCTCGAAACGGAACCGGATGTTGTGGAATCCGGGCAACGTCTCGGCCAACGGCTCGGTGAAATCGGCCAGCTGCGCTTGGAACTTGCCGATGCCCTCGCCGCCCTTGCGGGCCAAAGCCTCCGAATCGGCCTTGTTGTAAGCGATGGTGTCGGCGATGAAGACCGAAACGGCCCAAAAGTCGCCCTGCGGGTCGACGTGATAGAGCTTACCGTCGTGCGCAGGCACGACCGTCATCACCTCGCGCAAGGGATCGCCGCCCTGTGCGACGACCTGACGCCGGATGTGTTCCGTCACCTTGCGGATATTCTCCATCATGGCGGGCACGTCGGGGAATATGTTTTTGTTCTTGCGTTGCAGAATGTAATCGGGAGCATCGCCCGCCGTGCGCACGATGAACGTATCGTTGATGAATCCGTCGCCCAACGAGTCGATGGAAACGACGGGCGCGGCCAATGCGAACGACGCAGCTATGGTTCGGAGATTCGAGTTCATAGTTTTATTAATTTAGGTGTTGCAGCGAATAAGGTCGGTAAGGTTAAGGTCATTTCATTTCAGGCCGCGCACATGTTTTTCCCACGCCCACGAAGAGCGGAGCGTTTCCTCCAACGGCCGTTCGGCTTTCCAGCCCAGCTCCTCGTTGGCCAAGGTCGTGTCGGCCCAAATCGCAGAGATGTCACCGGCCCGACGGCCCACGATTTTGTAATTGAGCTTCAATCCGTTGGCCTGCTCGAAGCCTTTGACCAGTTCGAGCACCGACACCGGACGGCCCGTGCCGACGTTGAAAATCTCATAGGCGGCTTTCATGCGCTGCTGCGTCATGCGGGTTACGGCCGCAACGTGGGCTTTGGCCAAATCCACGACGTCGATATAATCGCGCAGGCAGGTGCCGTCGGGCGTGTCGTAATCGTCGCCGAACACCGAAAGGCACTCGCGGATACCGGCAGCCGTCTGGGTGATGTACGGCACGAGATTCTGCGGCACGCCGCGCGGCAATTCACCGATGAGGGCCGACGAATGCGCCCCGATAGGGTTGAAGTAACGCAAAGCGATGCCGTGCACGCCCTCGTAAGCGGCGCAGCAATCGCGCAAAATGTCTTCGGCCATCTGCTTGGTATTGCCGTAGGGCGACATGGCGGGCTGGCGGGGCGTCCGTTCGGTCACGGGCAGTTCTTCGGCTTCGCCGTACACCGTCGCCGACGACGAAAAGAGGATGTTCGGACGTCCGAACTCGCGCATCAGTGCGCAGATGTTCATGAACGACACGAGGTTGTTGCGGTAATACTTCAACGGCTCGTCGACCGATTCGCCCACCGCCTTGTAAGCGGCAAAGTGGATGACCGAATCGAACTCGTACCGCTCGAACACGCGGCGCAGCGCCTGCTCGTCGCAGGTATCGACCTGCTCGAACGGCACGTCGACCCCCGTAATGCGGCGCACGCCCTCGACGGCAGCCAGTTCCGAATTGGAAAGGTTGTCGATGACGACCACCTCGTAACCGGCGGCAATCAGTTCCACCGCCGTATGCGTGCCGATGTAACCGGCACCGCCCGAAACCAATACTCTATTTTTTGCCATACTTTTATTCATTTTGTTTTGCAGCAGCTGCAGCTACTTATTACTTTTTCACAATTTCTTCCAACTCTTTGATAAACCGCTGCGCCAGCGCATCGGCCTCCTCCATCGACTTCGCTTCGGTGTAAACGCGGATAATCGGCTCGGTGTTCGACTTGCGCAGGTGCACCCAGTTCTCGGCGAAGTCGATTTTCACGCCGTCGATGTCATTCACCCGTTCGCCGGCGTACTTGGCCTTGATTTCGCGCAACACCTTGTCCACGTCGATAGCGGGCGTCAGTTCGATTTTGTTCTTCGAGGCGTAATAGGCCGGATAGGTCGCCCGCAACTGGGTCATGGTCATGCCCTTTCGGGCGAGATAGGTCAGGAACAACGCCGTGCCGACCAGTGCATCGCGGCCGTAATGCAGTTCGGGATAGATGACCCCGCCGTTGCCCTCGCCGCCGATGACGGCGCCGACCTCTTTCATCTTGGTGGTCACGTTCACCTCGCCGACCGCCGACGCATGGTACGTGCAGCCGTGCCGCTCCGTCACGTCGCGCAAAGCCCGCGACGACGAAAGATTCGACACCGTAGGCCCCTGCTGCAACGAAAGGATGTAATCGGCGACGGCGACGAGCGTATACTCCTCGACGAACATCGACCCGTCTTCGCTGACGAACGCCAGTCGGTCGACGTCGGGGTCGACGACGATGCCCAAATCGGCTTTCTCGCGCACGATGACCTCCGAAATTTCGGTCAGGTGCTGCGGCAGCGGTTCGGGATTGTGGGCGAATTCGCCCGTAGGGTCGCAATTTAATTCAATAACTTCACAATTCAATTCACGCAATAATTTCGGCATGACGATGCCGCCGACGGAGTTCACCGCGTCGACGACGACCTTGAACCGGCGTTTGCGCACGGCCTCGACGTCGACGGCGGGCAGGGCCAGCACCTGCGCGATATGCCGGTCGTTGAACGGCTCGCGCGAAACGACATGGCCGACGGTATCGACGCTCGGATAAGCGTAATCCTCCTCGTCGGCCATTGCCAGCACCTGCTTCCCCTCGGCGTCGGTGAGAAATTCGCCGTCGGCATTGAGCAGTTTCAGGGCATTCCACTGGCGCGGATTATGCGACGCCGTGATGATGATGCCGCCGTCGGCCTTATAAGTGATGACGGCCATTTCGGTGCCGGGCGTGGTGCACAGCCCCACGTTGATGACGTCGGCGCCGCATGCGAGCAGCGACCCCTCGACGAGGCCCGAAACCGATTCGCCCGAAATGCGGGCATCGCGTCCGACGACCACCGTCGGACGGCGTCCCGAGCAACGCGCAGCGATGAAACGAACGTAAGCCGTAGTGAATTTTACGACGTCGGGCGGCGTGAGGTTTTCTCCCTGCGGACCTCCGATCGTGCCTCGAATACCCGAAATGGATTTAATGAGTGTCATATTGCTGTTTGCTAAAACGATTGCTTTTATACGAGGTAAAGGTAGGATTTTTATCCCGAATACGGAAGCCGTGCCGGCGGTTTTTCTTCCGCTATCCGTCAAATTTTTACCGTTTTCGTACACATCGCCGGACAGCGGTGCGCACGGTGCGGAACCCCGACGGCAGAATACACGAAAAAATCCGCAGACCGAAGCGATTTCGGCCTGCGGATTCCGTTCCCACAGCGGAAAGAGAGGGATTCGAACCCCCGGAGCCTTGCAGCTCAACGGTTTTCAAGACCGCCGCAATCGACCACTCTGCCATCTTTCCGTCGACAAAAGTAACACCGTTTTTTCATTCCGCCAAATAATCCCTGCACGCAAACCCTCCGCCGCCGTCCGATTTCGCGGTCTCGACTTATTTTCGTACCTTTGCGTCATCCAAACACGCACGTCCATGCCCGAAATTTCGCAACGCGCCGAACTGATGCCGGCCTCGCCTATCCGCAAACTCATGCCGCTGGCCGAAGCCGCCCGTGCACGCGGCACGAAAATCTACCAGCTCAACATCGGCCAACCCGACCTGCCGACGCCCCAGGTGGGGCTCGATGCACTGAAACGCATCGACCGCAAGATACTGGAATACAGTCCGAGCGACGGCTACCGG
>CAMWYI010000078.1 GCA_947178455.1 uncultured Alistipes sp.
CCCGTTCCCGTGCCGATTTCCAGCACCGTGCCCGACAGCCGTTCCGCCGCCGCGTGGTACGCCAGCAGCGAACGCTGGAACACGAAATTGTCGGATGCTTCCGCCGAAACGCGTTCGGCCGTGCGGAGGTCGGCCATCGTTATTTCAGGAGTTTGATTCCGTGTTCATCGGCCGCGACGGCGCCGCTTTTCAGCAGCATGCCCAGCGCGCGTTTGAACACTTTTTTGCTCATGCCTGTGCGGCGGGCGATTTCTTCGGGCGTGCTGTCGTCGTTGAGGGCCAGTGTCCCGCCGTTCTCGGTCAAGAGGCGGCGCAGCGTATCGGCCGAATCTTTCACCTGCGCGAATCCCTCGCGTTGCAGGCTCACGTCGATGCGGTTGTCCTCCGTGATGCGGCGCACGTAGCCCGTCAGCCGGTCGCCGACCGCTACCGGACGGAACAGCTGGTTGCGATAGAGCATTCCCCAATGCCGGTTTTCGACGATTACGCGATACCCCAGCGGACTTTCCGATGCCACGAGCAGTTGCACCTGCTGGCGCGGTTCGACCGTCACGAGGTCGTTATTGATGAACGATTTGAGTTTTTGCGTTGCGACGCAGCGGCCCGTGATGCTGTCTTCGTAAAGATAGACGATGTAGCGGCGTCCCGCCAGCACGCCGCCCTGCTGGTTGCGGTTGGGCAGAAAGAGGTCTTTGCCGTGCAGCCCCCAGTCGAGGAACGCTCCGTGCGCCGTTTTGTCGACCACTTCCAGCCAGCCCGCTTCGCCGACGCGGAGCAGCGGCGTTTCGGTCGTCGCAACCAGCCGGTCTTCCGAATCGTGGTAGATGAAAACCTCCTTTTCGTCGCCCACCTTGTCCGACAGCGACGTGTAGCGGTTGGGCAACAGCACTTCGTTCTCTTCGCCGTCCGTGAGATAGACGCCGTAGTCCGACAGACGGCTAATCGTGAGTTTGCGGGTATGTCCGGCTTTGAGCATGATTCTTTTCGCGTGCGGCAGGTGCGGCGTAAACCGTTATTGCGCTACCTCTTTTTTCGAGCGTCTGCGCGTCTCGGTCACCGTGCAGGGTTGCAGCAGTTGTTGCAGCCGCGCGGTGTCGATGTGACGGTACAACTGGCCGTCCTGCGCGACCGAGATGCGCCCGGTTTCCTCCGAAACGACGATGATAATGGCATCCGAGATTTCGCTCATGCCGATAGCCGCTCGGTGGCGCGTGCCGTAGGATTTGGGCACTTCGCTCTGCGTCACCGGCAGAATGCACTTCGCGGCCACGACTCGGTTGCCCTCGATGATGACGGCTCCGTCGTGTAGCGGGGCATTCTTGAAAAAGATGTTTTTCAGCAGTGGCGCCGAGACTTTGGCATCGACTGCGATGCCGCTTTCGGCAATTAGCCGCAGGTCGCTCTGTTGGCGGATGATAATCAGCGCTCCGGTGCGTTCTTCGGCCATTTCGCAGCACGCCGTGACAATGGGTTCGATGTCGGTCTTCGTCCGCGCTTCGGTCGTCAGGAAGAATTGCGTGAAGAAGTTGAAGAATTTTTGCCGCATGCCGATCATTTGCAGGAAGCGGCGCAATTCGGGTTGGAATACGATGAGCAGCGCGATGGCACCGACGGAAATCAACTGCCCGAGCATGCTCGACAGCAGCTCCATGTTCAGAGCCCGCACGATGACCCATACCAAATAGACGGCGATGATGCCCGACAGAATGTACGGAGCATTGGTGCCCTTCGTCATGCGGTAAATCCAGTGCATGAGGAAGGCCACCAGAATGATGTCCAAAAAGTCTACGAATGTGAACGGTACGAATCCCATGCCCGAGCGGTTGCGAATCGGTTATTTTTTCGCTGCTTTGCGGTCGGCGGCGTAGAGCTCGTTGACCTTCGCGAGGACGGCCGGCGTGATGTTGAGCGTCGTGTCGGCGTCGATCAAGGCCGAAGCATTGACAATCAGCTTGTACTTTTTGTCCGCATTGATTTCCTGCACGGCGCGTTGCAGCAGGTCTTGGGCGCGGTTGGTGAATACGTAGTTCTCCTCGTCGAGCGTCTGGGCCTCTTTCTGCGCCGAGCTTTGGTAGGCGGCGACCCGCTTTTCGATGCTCTGCTGCTGTGCTTGGGCATCGGCCGTCGTAATCAGGCCTTTCTGATATTTCTCCTGCAACTGGGCGGCTTCGGCTTGCAGGTTGCGTTCGCGCTGGGCCCAGCTTTTCTGTGCCTTTTCCGTCTTCTCTTGGAGTGCGGTACCCTCGTTCTTGTAGAGGTCGCACTGGGCCAGTACGGCTTCGACCTGCACATAGGCGATTTCGCCCGCGCCCTGTTGTGCGGCGGCCGTTGCGTCGGCGTTTTCGGCAGTCGTTTCTGCGGATTCGGTGCCGCAGGCCATCATGCAAAGAGCCGTTGCGAGCGTGAAAAGCGTTTTTTTCATGGTTTGCAATAGTTGATTGGTTTATTTTCCGTGATTGTGAAACACAAAGGTAGAAAAAAATCTTTATTTTTGTGTCGCTACGAATAAAATAAGGAAAACGTATGTACGAATATATCAGCGGCCGGGTGGCCGAAGTCGCGCCGACTTATGCGGTCATCGACGCGCACGGGGTGGGGTACTACCTGCAAATTTCGCTGGAAACGTTCAAAGCCGTCGAGCATGCCGACGAAACGAAACTCTATGTCCATTACATCGTTCGCGAGGACGCGCAGCTGCTTTTCGGGTTCACCACGAAGGTCGAGCGCGAATTGTTCCGACTGTTGATCGGGGTTTCGGGCGTCGGCGGCAACACCGCCCGCATGATTCTTTCGACTTATTCGCCTGCCGAATTGCAGAGCATCATCTCGACCGGAAATGCCGGACTGTTGAAGAACGTTAAGGGGCTGGGACTGAAAACGGCCCAAAAAATCATCGTCGAGCTGACCGGCAAAATGACGGCACTGGGCGGCGACACCGTCGGGGCGGCTGTCGGCGGCGATGCCGACGAGGCGATAGAGGCTTTGGCGATGCTCGGATTCGCCCGCAGTGCGGCCGAAAAAGCCGTGCGCGCCGTCGTGCACGAAACCCCGTCGGCTTCGGTCGAGGAGTTGGTGCGCATGGCATTGAAACGGCTGTGATTCGGGCACGCTCCTTATTATAATAGGTCGCCCGTCGCAGCGGGCAGAGCGGCGGGTGCGACCCGCGACTTCCCCGATTTTTTACATTGAATAAAAAAACGTACATTTGCACGATTCCATGCCGATGAAAAAAACATACGCATTGTTCGCGGCGTTGTCGTTGCTGTTCGTTGCTTGCGGCGAGGACGAGGACATCCTCTCCCAGCAACAGCAGCGCATCGTGTCGTTTCTTACTTCGACGCACACGCCCCGCTTGGTCTCGGAGGCGGAGTTGGAGGAGGACAGCCAGCTGCCGTTCTATACGCAGCCCGCACGAGGCGTTTACCGCTATATTTCCAGCTATTACAACCCCGACCGCGCGACTTGGCCCGAAGTGACGCCGACCTCCGCAGTGTCGGTTACGTTCCGCATGTACGAGTTCCGTTATTCGGCCATTACCGACAACACCGTCCCGTTTTTCACCAACGACCCGATGCTCGAATCGCGTTTTTACAACCAGCTCGGCCTCACGCCGGGCGTGTGGTCGTTCGAGCCTGCGACGTTCGATTTGGCCTCCGACCGCATACTAAACGGCTGGCGCGCCGCGTTAATAGGTTGTCGCGGCGGGGACGACGTGGAAGTCTATATGACCTACGACCGTGCCTACGGCGACGAGAATTTTTCGGTCGTACCCAAAAACAGCCCCGTAGCCGTGACCTTTACGATCGACCGTGTGGAATGAAAAAAGATGCTATGATACGACGCTTCATGAAATCGACCGGCACCGGATTGTGCGCGGTGCTTGCCGGTGTGCTGACGTTGGGTTCGTGCGCCAAGGATCCGGCGACGGACGCCACGCAGAACGAAACGAAATCCCTGCGGGCTTGGATGGCCCAACACCGCAAGGATTTGTTGGACAATTTCCAGCCGGTGGGTAATTCGGGCTATTACGTGGATGTCATTCGCGAGGGTGCGGAGGACGCACGGCCTATCGGCGATACTGCCGTGTGGGTGCGTTTCAACGCTACGGTGCGCGACCTCGACGGCAACATCGTGCTGACGCGCAACGCCGACCATGCCAAACTGCTCAACACATTTACTAAATATACCCGTTACGTTCCGTTTTACCGTTATTGCGGCGCGGAAAACGCCGGTCTGACAGAGGGCGTGTGGTTGGCGATGCACAATCCGCTTTCGCTGGACAACGGCACGCGTACGGCGCGCTTGCGCATCGGAGCCCAAGCAGACCTGTATCTGCCGTCGATTTTGGTCGGCAGCGTGTCCGCTTCCGGCGGTTACGAGGGCGAAACATCGTTGAGCAGCGACCGTCCGGTGATTCTGCACATGGAAATTGTTGACACGGTGGCCAATCCGCTCAGCCGCGAGGGGCAAGAGGTCGATGATTTCTGTATGCTCAACGGTGGATTGTTGCGTTATGTCAAGGCGGGTTCTTCCGAAATTTCGTCCGGCGCCGTGACGATGCCCGAAAAGGCGGGCGACGCCAATCACCCCTATCTTGCGACTACGCCGCGTTGGGTTTCGGCGTGCGATTCGGTGGCGCAGCTTTATGTGAACTATCGTTACAATCCGGCGGCGGAGGGTTCGCTCGTGGAGAACGGCGACCATTGGAGTTTTCCGGCTATTTATCGAAATAGTTACGCTCCTTACAATGATCCGGCTACCTTGAATAAGAAAATCGACGAAGCATTGGCCACGCGGTTCCATACCGAGGCGGAACCTTATGTCGGCGTCGAGAATTTGCAGGCCGATTCGGTCGGATTGGACGGCACGGCCAAAATCTGGTACATCGGCCGTTTCCTCGACGGGTTCATCTTCGATACCAATATCGACGAGGTGAAAGCGTTGATTTACGACGCGGGTTATGAGTCCGGCAAGGTGTTGTCTTATACGCCGAAAGACGGCGGATTGATTCAGGCGTTCTATTACACCGTGCCGAAGATGCAATACGGCCAATGGGCGGCACTGATTACCACCTCGACCAACGCTTACGGGTCGTCGGGGCAGACCGGTTCGTCCACGACCACCACTTCGGGCGGCAATACGTCGAGCTATTACGACTACCTGAATTACATGAACTACATGAATAGCTACTACAATAATTATTACGGCGGCTATTACAACAACTATTACGGAGGTTACTATGGCGGTTATTACGGGGGCTACTACGGCGATTACTATTCGTCGGGCACCACGACGCCGACCACTACTACGACGACCGTGACGACCGAGATTCCGTCGTTCACGCCGTTGATATTCCAGTTCTACGTCGAGCCGAAATAGTCTTTTCGGGTCGTTTCGCCCGTCGAACCGTGCGGTTCGACGGGCTTTTTCGTGCCCGCGCCGCTTTTTTTGCATTTTTTTGCGCGGAAATTTTGCGGTTTCCGAAATTTGCCCTAAATTAGTTGTCGGTAATAGCAACGAATAATTCTTAAAAATCCGAAGATATGATTATTACTTTCAACGAATTGCGCCGCATCAAGGATCGCTTGCCCAGCGGCAGCTCGCAGCGCATCGCAGACGAATTGGGAATCGACGTGGAAACGGTGCGCAACTATTTCGGCGGCAATCATCAGTCCAACGAGTGCGTAGGGGTTCACTACGAACCGGGCCCGGACGGAGGCGTCGTGACGCTCGACGACCCGAAAATTTTGGACGTCGCCATGCGTATCTTGGGCGAGCAGCAGTAGGGTGCCGTTCTGCAAAATTTTCATAGGGGTGTCTGTTTCGACAGACACCCTTTTTTTGTGTTTTTCGGAGAGGACGCAAGACCGTCGGAAACCAAATGGCGTTGCTGTGTTCCTCGTAGGGCAGTAAAACATTCGGCTACCGGATGAAATTAAGGGGCGTTTGCGGGGCAGCAAAACCTTCGGAGACAAGATAAGGTTTCGGTGCCGCTTACGGGGCAGTAAAGCATTCGGCTACCGGATGATATTAAGGGCCACTTGCAGGGCAGCAAGGCCTTCGGAGACAAGATGAGGATAATGGGCCCCTAATAAAAATCTGACAAAATTGCATGTTGCGGCTTGTGCGGAATACGCCTTTCTGCCAATCTGCTGACAAAATGGCAGTCTTCGCCGATTGGTACGACCTTTGTTCGTTTCGGGGCGTGGTCGTCGTATAGACGGCTGCACAAACGGAAAATATGGGCGTCGTGCGGATGTGGTTTCGACGAC
This sequence comes from uncultured Alistipes sp., assembly GCA_947178455.1. Classification (GTDB taxonomy): domain Bacteria; phylum Bacteroidota; class Bacteroidia; order Bacteroidales; family Rikenellaceae; genus Alistipes. The sequence goes on from CAMWYI010000078.1 coordinate 6,273, forward strand.
CCGCCAAAACAGCCAAACAACTAATAAACGTATAACGATTATGTCAAAGATTATCGGTATCGACTTGGGAACTACCAATTCCTGCGTCGCAGTCATGGAGGGTAACGAGCCCGTAGTGATTCCTAACAGCGAAGGTCACCGTACCACTCCGTCGGTCGTCGCTTTCACGGGCGAGGGCGAGCGTAAGGTCGGCGACCCGGCCAAGCGTCAGGCTATCACCAACCCCAAACGCACGGTCTTCTCGATCAAGCGTTTCATGGGCGAAACCTACGATAAGGTTACTGCCGACATCGAGCGTGCGCCTTATGCTATCGTGCGGGGCGACAACAACACGCCGCGCGTCGATATCGACGGCCGCCAGTACACGCCGCAGGAGATTTCGGCTATCATTCTCCAAAAGATGAAGAAAACGGCCGAGGATTACCTCGGTCAGGAGGTTTCCGAAGCGGTCATCACCGTGCCTGCTTACTTCTCCGACTCGCAGCGTCAGGCTACCAAAGAGGCGGGCGAAATCGCCGGTCTGAAAGTGCGCCGTATCATCAACGAGCCTACGGCCGCTGCACTGGCTTACGGTCTCGACAAGAAGAACAACGACATGAAAATCGCCGTCTATGACTTGGGCGGCGGTACGTTCGATATTTCGATTCTCGAATTGGGCGATGGCGTGTTCGAGGTCAAATCGACCAACGGCGATACGCACCTCGGCGGCGACGACTTCGACCACGTGCTTATCGACTACATGGCCGAAGCGTTCAAGGCCGAGCACCAAATCGACCTGCGTCAGGACCCGATGGCTTTGCAGCGTCTGAAAGAGGCTGCCGAGAAGGCCAAAATCGAACTTTCGAGTTCGACGACCACCGAAATCAACCTGCCCTACATCATGCCCGTCAACGGCATTCCGCAGCACTTGGTGATGTCGTTGACCCGCGCCAAATTCGAGCAGTTGTGCGACCACTTGGTTCGCAAGACCGTCGAGCCGTGCAAAAAGGCGTTGAGCGATGCCGGTTTGCAGGCTTCGCAAATCGACGAGGTGATTCTCGTGGGCGGTTCGACCCGTATTCCGGCCATTCAGAAAATCGTCGAGGAGTTCTTCGGCAAGGCTCCCAACAAGAGCGTCAACCCCGACGAGGTGGTCGCTATCGGTGCCGCCATTCAGGGCGGTGTCCTCACCGGCGAGGTGAAAGACGTCTTGTTGCTCGACGTTACGCCGTTGTCGTTGGGTATCGAGACGCTCGGCGGCGTGATGACCAAGCTCATCGACGCCAATACGACCATCCCGACCCGTAAGTCGGAGGTCTTCTCGACGGCCGCCGACAACCAGCCTTCGGTCGAAATCAACGTCTGCCAAGGCGAACGTCCGTTGGCCCGCGACAACAAGTCTATCGGCCGCTTCCACCTCGACGGCATTCCGGCCGCTCCGCGCGGCGTGCCGCAAATCGAGGTGACGTTCGACATCGACGCCAACGGTATTCTGAACGTGTCGGCTAAGGACAAAGGCACCGGTAAGGAGCAGAAAATCCGTATCGAGGCGTCGTCGGGTCTGACCGAACAGGAGATTCAGCGGATGCGCGACGAGGCCAAAGCCAACGAGGAGAAAGACAAGGCCGAGAAGGAGCGTATCGACAAAATCAACGCTGCCGATTCGAATATCTTCGCTACCGAGAAGCAGTTGAAGGAGTACGGCGACAAACTTCCGGCCGACAAGAAATCGGCTATCGAGGGGGCTCTCGCCAAATTGAAAGAGGCGCACAAAAATGCCGACATCGCAGCTATCGACGCTGCTATCAACGAGTTGAATGCCGCTTGGCAGGCCGCTTCGCAGGATATTTATGCGCAGCAGCAGGCTCAGCAGGGTGCCCAGCAGTCGGGTGCCGGTCAGCAGTCACAGAACGCCGGCGGTTCGACGGGCGACGGCAAGTCGCAGCCCGAGGATGTCGAGTTCGAGGA
>CAMWYI010000079.1 GCA_947178455.1 uncultured Alistipes sp.
GTGGTGTCGGGTTTGACGGGCGGCGATTTCATCGACCTTGCATGGTATCGCCGACTGCCCGATTTCCTGATTTATTCGTTCCCGAAAGACTCCTATGCGACGGGCTTCGGCGACGATTACGAAAAACTCCGCACGCCGCCGGCGCAGTACATGGGCTTCGCCGATGCCTTGGCGCGCGAGCTGCACAGTCCCCAAGCCCGCTGGTACGCCGACCGCTTGATTGGCGACGACCCGACGAATCTCTACAAGGCCCGCACGTTCCAGCTCTACCGCATCCTCACCGACAAACCGGTCGATTCGGTACGGCCCGAAGCTCCGGCCCCGATGTCGTCGCGATTTTATCCCGATGCCGGTTTTTCGCTCATGCACACCACTCCGTCCGACAGTAGTCGCGACCTCATGGCGTCGTTTTTCGCACTGCCGTTCGGGTCGACGGGCCATGCCCACGCCGCGCACAACGGCTTTACGATTAGTTACGGCGGCCGTCCGTTGTTCGGCGGCACGGGCTATTACTCCAACTTCAACGACCCGCATACGTTGATGCACTACCGCACGCGCGGGCATAATACGCTGCTGGTCGACGGACTGGCGCAGGTCATCGGCGAGAACGGCTACGGCTGGCTGGCACGCTGGGCCGACAACGAGGCGCTGACCTACACGCTGGGCGATGCCACGCATGCCTACGACGAGATGCGCACGCCCTTTTGGATCGACCGCATGCGGCAGTCGGGCGTCGATTATACGACCGAAAACGGCTTCGGCAATCCGGGCGTCACCCGTTTCCGCCGTCACTTCGTCTTCTTGAAGCCCGACATCATCGTGGTGTACGACGAATTGGCGGCCCGCACGCCCGTGACGTGGACATGGTTGTTGCACAGCCACGACCGCCTCGCACCGCTTACGCCCGATGCTTCGGCCGACGCGGCCGTCGGGGTGTCGAACGGGGCGGCTTCGGGACGCATGGATTTGTTCGCCGGAGGTGCGCTCGCGGCGGAGGTGCACGACCGCTTCTTCTCGCCGGCCGTCAACTGGAAAAACCGCACCGGAGCCGACGGCAAACCGTTGGATTACGCTCCGCATTGGCATGCCGAGTTTTCGCCCGTGCTGAAAAGCGACGCTCTGCGTTTTCTGGCTGTGTTCCGCATCACGCCCGACGGCCGTAAGCCGGTTCGGTTGCAGGCCGACGGCAAAGGGCGCATTCGGGTCGGCGACTGGACAATCGACGCCCAACTCGATGCGACCCGTCCGGCCGCCTTTGCGATTACCGACCGACGGGGCCATGCGGTGCTTTACAACACTGACGCCTCGCAAATCGAGGGCAGTACGGTGATTCGGACACGGGGTGCGGCCGACCGCGAGCTGGTCGATGAATTGCCTGCTTCGGTGCGCTGATGCAGGCTCGTGCTTTCGGTGGGAAAATTGTTTTTCTCGAAAAAATGCGTATATTTAGTCGATGAATCGAAAAATGCGAAATCGTCTTTTATCGAAATTCGGTCGGTTGTGCGCGGTCGCGTGTTTGTTCATGCGGCCCGCTACGGCTGCGCCCATCGAGTTCCGCACGTTGTCGGTCGACGACGGATTGTCCCAAAGCACTGTGCTGGCGATGGCCCAAGACCCGCTCGGCCGGATTTGGATGGGCACGCAGGACGGTTTGAACCGTTACGACGGCCATACGTTCACGGTCTTCCGCCACAACGAAGCCGATGCGTCGAGTTTGGGCGACAATTATGTCTGTGCGCTGCGGGCCGACGGCGGCCGGATGTGGGTCGGCACCGCTTCGGGGCTGGCCTGTTTCGATGCGGCGACCGGAACGTTCGAGAATTTCCGCCTCGACGGGCGCCCGATGCAGGTCTTCGGTATTGCCGATTGCGACGGTCGGGGGCTGTTGCTGGCCACCGATTCGGGGCTCGTATTTTTCGACCGCACGACGCGCGACATGGAAATCAAGGCCTACCTCAAAGGGGCCGATTTCCGTTCGTTGTGCCCTTTCCGCGAGGGTTTTCTGGTCGGCACGTCGACCGGCATCTATACCTACTCTTCGACTTACGGCAACCTTGTGCGGGTTTTGCCCCAGCTGGCCCGTTTCGACGTGGCGAGCATCGTGCCCGACGGCGCCGACGGCTTTTGGGTCGCCACGCACGGCAACGGACTTTATCGTGTCGATGCCGCTTTGCAGGTCGTGGCCCGTTACCGGGCGGCGGAGCATCCCGGATTGTGTTCCGATTACATCCGCGTGCTGAAAACCGACACCGACGGCCGCCTGTGGGTCGGTACGTTCGACGGATTGTCGATTTACGACCCCCGTTCGGGCCGGTTCGAGCGATATGTCCACACGGCCGAGCCGGGCGCTTTGAGCCACAATTCGATTCGGTCGATTTTTATCGACAGCCAGCAGGGCGTGTGGTTGGGCACCTATTACGGCGGGGTGAACTACTATCATCCGCTGGCGCGGCGTTTCGGCGTCCTGCGCAATGTCCCTTCGCGCAATTCGCTGGGCGACAATACGGTCGGCTGCATCGCCGAGGAGCCCGACGGCTTGCTTTGGATCGGCACGAACGACGACGGCGTGAACCTCTACGACCGTCGCACGGGCCGTTTTTCGGAATACAACACGGACAACGGCGCGCTGCTCTCGAACAACGTCAAGTGCATTCATCCCGACGGGCGCGGCAACCTTTGGATCGGAACCCATGCGGGCGGATTGACCCGCATGCACCTTGCTTCGCGCCGCACGCGCCACTTCCCGATCAATGCCAACATTCCTATCAACAACAGCTGCTATGCGTTGCTCGACGATGACGACGGCACGCTGTGGGTCGGGTCGCTCAACGGACTGCTGTCGTTCGATCCTGCGTCGGGGCTTTTTTCGCGGCACCGGTGTACCGATTACGAACCGCGTCTCGCTTCGCTGCCTATCAATGCCCTCTTCCGCGATTCCCGTCAGCGGGTGTGGATAGGTACGGCTTCGGGGCTCTATCTTTGGCTGCCCGACCGGCGCGAGGTAAGTACGCCCGATTTGCAGGTTTCAATAGGCGAAAAATCCCCCCCTCCCCGACGGCAAGAGCTTGGAATAGTGTGCGTTACAGAGGATTCGCACCGCAACGTCTGGATAGGTACCCGTCGCGGACTCTTCCGCTTCGACGAGCTTGACCGAACGTTCACACGTTTCACGACGGCCGACGGACTGCCCAACGACATCGTGCACGGCGTGCTCGAAGACGAGTTGGGGCGGCTGTGGATTTCCACCAACGGCGGGCTGGCCTGCTTCGACGTCTCGAAAGGGCAGTTCCGCACCTACACTTCGCGCGACGGCATCGCCAACAATCAGTTCAATCCGGGTGCCTGCTACAAGGGGCGCGACGGCATGTTCTACTTCGGCGGCATCGGCGGCCTGACGTGGTTTCGGCCGCACGAACTGGTCGACAGCCCGTTCGTCCCCGAAACGCAAATCGTGGGCTTCGACGTGGCCGATGCACCGGACGACGACCGTGTGCGCATCGAGCGCGATTCGCTCGGTCGGGTGCGTGCAGCCGAGTTCCCCGCCGATTGCAACCTTTTCGCAGTGCGGTTCGTGGCAGCCGACCCGCTTTCGGGCGGTCAGAACCGTTTTGCCTACAAACTCGAAGGCTTCAACACGCGCTGGTACGAAACCTCCAATCCCGAAGTCTCCTACTCGAACCTTCAGCCCGGACACTACACGTTCTGCGTGCGCGCCGCCAACAGCGACGGCCGTTGGAGCGACCGCGTGGCGGAGGTAGCCATTCGGGTGAAACCGATGTGGTGGCAGACCACCGGCGCATTCGCCGCGTGGGTGGTCTTGGCATTCGCGGCGCTCGGTTCGATGATTTACGCCGTGCTCGGACGGCTGAAAATGCGAATGCAGTTGAGGCTCGAACGCTTGCAAAGCGCCCAGCTCGCCGAACTGAACCAAGAGAAGATACAATTCTACATCAACCTGTCGCACGAACTGCGCACGCCGTTGACGCTGGTGCTCTCGCCGTTGCAGGAGATTCGCGAGTACGGCACGCCCGACAAGTACGTCGCCTCACGACTCAACTACGTCTACCGCAACAGCTTGAAACTGCTGCACATCATCAACCAGCTGCTCGACTACCGCAAGGCCGAGCTGGGCGTGTTCCGCATGAAAGTGGCCGTGCAGGATGTCGACAGCATCGTTTCGGAAGTCTTTTCGATGTTCGAGGAGATGGCGCAGAACCGCGACATGGATTACATCCTTTCGTCCGAATTGCACGGCGAGGCATTGCCCGTCGACCGCATGTTCCTCGAAATGATGCTGACCAATCTGCTCTCCAATGCGTTCAAATTCACGCCCGACGGTGGGCTGATTCGCGTATCCGTCCAGCGGGGCGACCGCTCTTTCCGGCTTTCGGTGCGCGACAGCGGCGCCGGCATGACGCCCGAACAGCAGCGGCATGCGTTCGACCGCTTCTATCAAGCCGACGATGCCGCATCGGGCAGCGGGTTGGGACTTTCTATCGTTCGGCGTATTGTTGAGCTGCATCAAGGAACAATCGAGGTGCAGAGCCGTGCTGGAGAGTATAGCGAGTTCATCATCACCCTGCCTGCCGAGCTGGATGTCTATCCCGAAGAGAAGCGGGCGCGGGCCGACGATGTGCGCGGTTCGATTATTCGCGATGCTCGACAGTTCCGCCCCGATGAGTGGCTGGACGACGGCCGCGCCGACCGCGATACGGCCGACGAGGATGCTGCGCAACCTCGCGAAATCATCTTGCTGGCCGAACCCAACGCCGAAGTGGGCCGCTATATCGCCGAGCACTTCCAGCATTATTACGACATGCACGTGGTCACGGACGGCAACGAAGCGCTCGAAAAACTCAAAACGCTGGAACCCGACCTGCTCATCGCCGACCGCCTGTTACCGGGAATCGACGGCATGAAATTGTGCCGTATGGTGAAGCAGAACATCCGCACGTGCCACATTCCGGTCGTGCTGCTTGCGCCCGACGGCGGGGTCGAAGAACAGATTGCGGGCATCGAAGCGGGTGCCGACGGCTATCTTTCGATGCCGGTGTCGGTGTCGCTGTTGCGCGCCAAAGTGCAGAACCTGCTCAAAGCGCACTACCGGATGCGTCACCACTATTCGGACAACACAGAAATCGAACCCGACAAAATTGTTTCCAATCCGATGGACGGCGAGTTCCTGAAAAAGGCGATTCGGGTCGTGGAGGAAAACATGGACAACGAGGAGTTTTCGTCGAACGATTTCAGCAAGGCACTCTGCATGAGCCGCTCGAATCTGCACCTGAAAATGAAATCCATCACCGGCGAATCGGCCACGAAGTTCATCCGCAAGATTCGGTTCAATTACGCTTGCAAATTGTTGCTCGAACGCAAGCATTCGATTGCCGAAATCAGCGCAATGGTCGGATTCAATTCGCCGTCGTATTTCGCCACGAGTTTCAAGAAATACGTGGGATGCCTGCCGACGGAGTACATCCGCACTCGCGCGAAAGGGCGGTCGGAATCTATTTGAAAAATATCGACGAAATTTCCTTGTAGTTGTGGACGCGCTCGATGACGTCGGCGAAAATGTCCGCAACCGACAACACCGTGAACTTGTGCAAGTCGCGGTCGGCATTGAGCGGAATCGTATCCGTCACGATGACCTCTTCCAGCGCGCTGGCGTTGATGCGGTCGTAGGCCGGGCCCGACAGCACGGGGTGCGTGATAGCGGCCCGCACGCTCTTGGCGCCGCGCGACATCAGCATGTCGGCGGCCATGCAGATAGTACCCGCCGTGTCGATCATGTCATCTACAATCAGCACGTTGCGCCCTTCGACATCGCCGATGGCGGTCATCTTGCCCACGACGTTGGGTTTGGCCCGCTCCTTATGCGAAATGATGATAGGGGTGCCGAGCAGTTTGGCGTAGGTATTGGCCCGCTTCGCTCCGCCCATGTCGGGGGCGGCAATCGAGAGGTCTTGGATTTTCAGGCCTTGAATATAAGGTACGAAAATGCCGCTCGCATAGAGCGCATCAACCGGCACGTCGAAAAATCCCTGAATCTGGTCGGCATGCAGATCCATCGTCATGATGCGGTCGACGCCTGCCGCCATGAGCAGATTGGCCACCAGTTTGGCTCCGATCGGCACGCGCGGCCCGTCTTTGCGGTCTTGGCGCGCCCAGCCAAAGTAAGGCATCACGGCCACCACCTTGTAGGCCGACGCGCGGCGGGCGGCGTCAATCATCATCAGCAGTTCCATGAGGTTGTCCGTCGGCGGGAAGGTCGATTGGATGATGAAGACCGTGCAGCCGCGGATCGACTCGTTGTAGCAGGGTTGGAACTCTCCGTCGCTGAATTGCAGGACTTCGACCTGACCGAGTTTCGTGCCGAAGCTCGATGCGATTTTGGCAGCGAGGTATTCGGAGCCGCGACCGGAGAAAATTTTGATTTTATGGATGGCCATAATGCGATGGGGGATTAACGTTGTCGCAAAGATAGGACAATGCGACGAAAAAACGATGCCGTTTCGGCCCGATTTTTCAACAATCGGTTAAAAATCTCCGAGACACCCTCCGATGAAATCGAGTATCTCCTGTCGGCCGTCGTTCCGCGCCGACGAGCTCACCAGCATCGGCGGCAGTTCTTCCCACTGTTCGCGCAGCGCTTCGCCGAATCGGGCGACGCTCTGCCGGGCCTGCGTTTTCGACAGCTTGTCCGCTTTCGTGAAGATGATGCCGAACGGAATGCCGTGTTCGCCCAGCAACTCGATGAACCGCAGGTCGATGCGTTGAGGTTCGAGCCGGATGTCGACCAGCACGAACAGGTAATGGAGCCGCTCGCACCGAAGTACATAGTCCGTGATGATTCGGGCGAAATCTCCGCGTAGGGTTTTCGAGGTGCGGGCATAGCCGTAGCCCGGAAGGTCGACCAAATACCAGCGGTCGTCTACGCGGAAGTGATTGATAAGCCGTGTCTTGCCGGGCGTTCCCGATACTTTCGCCAGCCCGTTGCGGCCCGTCAGCATGTTGATGAGCGACGATTTGCCCACGTTGCTCCGCCCGATGAACGCGATGTCGGGCAGCGTGTCTTTGGGTACCTGTGTAATTCGCTCCGAAGAGCATTGGAATACGGCGTGCTGTATCTGCATGGCGGGGTGGCTTTTGCAACGCGCACGGGCCGCATCGTCCGGCCGCCCTCCTGCGCGTATCGCCGTAAAAGTAGTCAAAATGGCGTAATCCGCCAAAAATCCGTCAGCGATTCGCTCCGGCTCCGTTCACGCGGTAGCGTGGCCGTTCGCCGTGCATTATTATATAAGTGTATTGTTTGCGGAAGCGGTCGAACGTGTTTCGCGCCACGTCGTATTCGCGGCAAATCGCTGCGATGCTTTTGCCGCAGTTCATCATCTGCACGATTTTCACGCGGTCGTCGATGAGTTGTTGGAGTTTGGTGTAGCTTCCCTTGCGGCGTCCCAGCACGATGCCTTGCTCGCGTCGCAGCGCCAGCGCTTCGCGCGTCCGCATCGAGATGAGGTTGCGTTCGATTTCCGCCACCAGTCCGAACGCGAAGCACAATACCTTGCTGTTGATCGTATCGTCGAACGAATAGCGGTCTTTCGTGCTGTATAGTTTGACCTCTTTTTTAAGCAGTTCGCCGACGATGGTCATGATGTCCGTCAGCGTGCGGCTCAGCCGCGACAGTTCGGTCACGATGAGCGTATCCCCCTTTTTCATGCGGCGTATGAGTGCGCCGAGTTTGCGTTCGCGCCCCGATTTCTTGCCGCTGACGATTTCGGTCACCCAGCGGTCGACGTGCAGATTGCGGCTGTCCGTGAATTTCGATATTTCATTTTGCTGATTGGCCAGCGTTTGCTTGCCGGTACTGACCCTCAAATAGGCAATAATCATGTTTTTGTCGAAATTTATTGTCAATAATCGGCCTGAAAGGACAAGCCTTCGGGTTTTTCGACAACAAAAAACGGACTAAACGCAGTCGGCCGCTAATGATAAATCGTTCGATTAATAGCGCATTCGGTTTCCGACGCTTTTGAAACATTTTTAATAATCTGAATATCAAGTACTTAAAAATCGGTAGGGGGGGGGTATTTTGTTGATTCTAAATTTTTTGAAAAAATAGTTGACAAAGATTTTTTTAAATAGTATATTATTCGT
>CAMWYI010000080.1 GCA_947178455.1 uncultured Alistipes sp.
CAACAATAGGCGTAATCGTCGACCGAGAAACCCGAAATATTGGCGATGACCTTCTTATGGAAAAATGTCTTCAGACGAGGCAGCTCCTCGGAGATAACGGCGTCAATGCCCGGGTTCTGCAAACCGACGGCATTGATCATCCCCGCCGTGCACTCGGCGATGCGGGGCGTCGGATTGCCGAAACGCGGTTCGCGGGTCGTACCCTTGAACGAAAACGTCCCGAGCATGTCGATGTCGTAGAACTCGCGGAACTCATTGCCGTAACCGAACGTTCCGCTGGCAGGCACGACCGGATTGTCCAGCCGCCAACCGCTCAAAGTGACCGAAGTATCTACCATAGCACCTCTCCTTTTTCCAATACGGGGCCCTCTTTGCAGATGCGTTTGCTGCCGTTGCGGGTTTTGCACGAGCACCCCATGCAAGCGCCGAAGCCGCACCCCATGCGCTCCTCGAACGAAAGCTGACCGTCCTGCGGTACGCTGTCGCAGAGCGCGCGAAGCATCGGCAGCGGCCCGCAGGCATAGAAATAATCGAAATCGAGCCGCCGTTCGGCGATAGCCGTCGTCACGAAGCCCCGCACACCGTCCGAGCCGTCGACCGTCGCGACCGTGACATCGCACCCCAATGCGCGGAACTCCGCTTCGTAAAAGCACTCGGCGGCGGTATTGAACCCCAACACTACCTGCACGGGAAGTCCCGCAGCGAGCAGTCGTTTGGCCAACCAGTAGAGCGGCGGCACGCCGACCCCACCCCCAACGAGCAACGGTCGCCGCATATCGGGATTTATGAAAAATCCGTTGCCGAGACCGGTCAACAAATCGAGCTCGGCACCGGCCGCCATGCGGCTCATGCGCTCCGTACCCTCGCCCACGACCTTGTAAATCAAGGTCAAGCGGCCCTCCTCGCAATCGCACACCGAAATGGGCCGCCGCAAGTAGAGGCCGTCGATAGCGATATCGACGAACTGCCCGGGTGCGGTAATCGCATCGGTTTCGCCCGCGAGGGTCATCCGCCATACCGAAGCCGTCAAAGGCTCGTTCGTTTCGATTCGGAAAATAGCTTTTTTCATGCGCGATTCATTCGGTCGATTCACGGTTCAGGCGTCGATAGTCGACACGCGCAACGTAATCTCTTCGAGCACGTCCAACAACACCTTCACGGTCTCCAATGCGGTGAATACCGTGACGTTGTTTTCGACGGCCGTGCGGCGGATTTCGTAACCGTCCAGCCGCGTGTCGTGCTGGTTGATGTCTATCGTGTTGATGACGTAGCTCACATGGCCCTGCCGCAGCGAGTCGATGATTTCGCTGCTGCCCTCGCTCAACTTGCGGCGCGTGCGGGTGCGGATGCCGTGCTCGCGCAGGAACTCGGCCGTACCGGTCGTCGCCTCGATGTTGAAACCGAGGTCGTAAAAGCGTTTCACCAACGGAAGGGCCGTCTCCTTGTCGCGGTCGGCGATAGTCACGAAGATAGTACCGTAATTGCTGACGTTCATCCCCGTAGCCTGCAACGCCTTGTAGAGGGCGCGGGTCAGTTTGTCGTCGTAGCCGATCGCCTCGCCCGTCGATTTCATTTCGGGCGAAAGGTAGCTGTCCATGCCGCGTATCTTGGCGAACGAAAAAGCGGGCGCCTTGACGTACCAGCGCGCTTTTTCCTTGCCGTAGACCTCCGTGATGCCCTGTTCGCGCAGGCTCTTGCCCAAGATGACCTGCGTGGCGATGTGGGCCATCGGCACGCCCGTCGATTTGGAGAGGAACGGCACGGTGCGCGACGAACGGGGATTGACCTCGATAACATAAACGTCGTCGTTGGGGTCGAGGATGAACTGGATGTTGTAAAGCCCCACGATGCCGATGCGTAAACCCAACCGCACCGTGTAGTCGATGATTTGCTGTTTGGCGTGCTCCGAGACGCTGAACGTCGGATAGACGCTAATCGAGTCGCCCGAGTGGATGCCCGTGCGCTCGACGTGCTCCATGATGCCGGGGATGAAGACCTCCTTGCCGTCGCAAATGGCATCGACCTCCAACTCCTTGCCCATGATGTAACGGTCGACCAGCACAGGCGAATCGACGTTGACCTCGACGGCCGTCTGCAAGTAGTGGCGCAGCCGCTCCTCGTTGGAGACGATTTGCATGGCGCGGCCGCCCAACACGTAACTCGGCCGCACGAGCACCGGATAACCGATGCGCGCCGCAGCGCGGACACCAGCTTCGATGTCGGTGACAGCCTCGGCTTCGGGCTGCGGAATGCCCAACTCCTCCATGATGCGCTCGAAACACCCTCGGTCTTCGGCGTTGCGGATAGCCGCCGTATCGGTGCCGATGATAGGCACGCCCAACGCGGCGAGCGGCTCGGCCAGATTGATAGCCGTCTGTCCGCCGAGCGAGACGACGATAGCTTCGGGCCGCTCCAAATGGATGACATTCATCACGTCCTCGACCGTCAACGGCTCGAAATAGAGCTTGTCGCTCGTGGTGTAGTCGGTCGAGACGGTTTCGGGATTGTTGTTGATGATAATCGCCTCGTAACCCGCCTCGCGAATCGACCAAATGGCGTGCACGGTCGAATAATCGAACTCGACGCCCTGTCCGATGCGGATAGGGCCCGAACCGAGCACGACGATTTTGCGCCGGTCGCTCACTACGGATTCGTTTTCGATTTCGTAGGTCGAATAGAAGTAAGGCACGTAGGACGAAAACTCGCTGGCGCAAGTGTCTATCATCTTGTAGACGGGGAAAAGGCCGTTGCGTTCGCGCAAGCGGAACATCTCCTGCTCCGAAAGGCCCCACAACCGGCCGATGTACTTGTCGCTGAAGCCCATGCGTTTGGCGTCGCGCAACGTCTCGACATCCTGCGGATGTTCGCGCACGGTGCGCTCGAACTCGACGATGTTCTTGAACTTTTCGAGGAAGAACAGGTCGATTTTCGTGTTGTTGTAAATCAGCACCAAGTCGACGCCCAGCCGAATCAACTGCGCAATAGCGTACAGGCGGTCGTCGGTGCCCTCCTTGATGTAATCGAGCAGCTGCTCGGTCGTCCAGTCGTCGAACTTGCGGTGGTGGATGTGGCAGACGCCCGTTTCGAGCGACCGCACCGCTTTGAGCAACGACTCCTCGACCGTGCGGCCGACGGCCATGACCTCGCCGGTAGCTTTCATCTGGGTGCCGAGCTTGTTCGAGGCGTCGGAAAACTTGTCGAACGGGAAGCGGGCGATTTTGGTCACCACGTAGTCCAGCGTCGGCTCGAAGCTGGCAGGCGTATTGGCCAGCCGGATTTCGTCGAGCGTCAGGCCGACGGCGATTTTGGCACTGACGCGGGCAATGGGATAACCCGAAGCCTTCGATGCGAGGGCCGACGAACGCGACACGCGCGGATTGACCTCGATGAGGTAGTATTTGAACGACAGCGGGTCCAATGCGAACTGCACGTTGCACCCGCCCTCGATTTTGAGTTCGCGGATGATTTTCAAGGCCGAATCGCGCAGCATCTGATACTCGCGGTTGGTGAGCGTCTGGCTCGGCGCGACGACGATCGAGTCGCCCGTGTGGACACCGACGGGGTCAATATTCTCCATGTTGCAGATAGCCAGCGCCGTATCGTTGCTGTCGCGGATGACCTCGTATTCGATTTCCTTGTAGCCCTTGATGCTTTTTTCGATGAGCACCTGATGCACGGGCGAGAGGAACAGCGCGTTGCGCATCAACTCGCGCAACTCCTGCTCGTTGTCGGCGAAACCGCCGCCCGTGCCGCCCAGCGTGAACGCAGGACGCAGCACGACGGGATACCCGATGCGGGCGGCCACCTCGACGCCCTCTTCGATCGAAGTAGCGATTTCGGACGGCAAGACGGGCTCGCCCAACGATTCGCACAACTCCTTGAACAACTCGCGGTCTTCGGCCCGCTCGATAGACTCGAACGACGTACCGAGAATCTCGACCTGACACTCGTCGAGAATGCCCTTTTTGGCCAACTGCACGGCGAGGTTCAGACCCGTCTGTCCGCCGAGACCCGGGACAATGGCGTCGGGACGCTCGTAACGGATGATTTTAGCGACGTATTCGAGCGTCAGCGGCTCCATGTACACCTTGTCGGCGATATGCGTGTCGGTCATAATGGTAGCCGGATTGGAGTTGACCAACACCACCTCGTAACCCTCCTCGCGAAGCGCCAAACAAGCCTGCGTACCGGCGTAATCGAACTCGGCGGCCTGTCCGATGACGATCGGGCCCGACCCGATGACCATCACTTTGTTTATATCTTTACGTTTAGGCATTTTTATACTTCTCCATCATTTGAATGAATTTATCGAACAATCCGGTGCTGTCCTGCGGTCCGGGTGCGCTCTCGGGGTGGTACTGCACCGAAAAGACCTTGTCGGCCTTGCACTCGACCCCTTCGGCCGTGTTGTCCAACAGATTGACGTGGGTCAGTTCGAGGCCGGTGCCCTGCAACGAGTCGATGTCGACGGCAAAACTGTGATTTTGGCTCGTAATTTCGATTTTGCCGGTCTGCAAGTTCTTCACGGGGTGGTTGCCGCCGCGATGTCCGAACTTCATTTTGAACGTGCGGGCGCCGTAAGCCAAAGCGACCATTTGATGCCCCATGCAGATGCCGAAGATAGGCAGCCGACCGCGCAGTCGGCGCACCTTTTCGATAACGGGTTCGACGTCGGTCGGGTCGCCGGGGCCGTTGGAAAGAAAGATGCCGTCGGGGCGGAAGGCCAAAATCTCCTCGACCGAAGCGTCGAACGGCACGACCGTCACGTTGCAACCGCGCGCATTGAGGCACCGGATGATGTTGTACTTGATGCCGCAGTCGATCGCCACGACGTCGAACCGGTGGTTGGGCGTACGCGAGAACCAACGTTTCTTGCAACTCACGCGCGACACTTGGTCGTGCGGCAATTCGCAGGCGCGGATGCGTTCCAATGCCTCGTCGAGCGGCGTCGAAGCGTCGGTAAGCATCACTTTTTGGCTCCCCTCGTCGCGGATGATGCGGGTCAGCGCGCGGGTGTCGATGCCCGAAATGCCGGGAATGCTCAACTCCTCGAACACCTCGTGCAGCGTGCGGGTGTAACGGAAATTGGACGGGATGTCGTTGTACTCGCGCACAATCAGGCCGCCGATAGAGGGGAATTTCGATTCGTAATCCTCCTCGGCCGTTCCGTAATTGCCGATGAGCGGGTAAGTCATCACCACCATTTGACCGGTGTACGACGGGTCGGAGATAATCTCCTGATACCCGACCATCGAGGTATTGAAGACGATTTCGTGCACCGCTTCGCAATCGGCGCCGAAACCGTAACCGTAGAACTCACGGCCGTTCTCCAAGACGATTTTTTTGGTAAAAGGTTTCATTCAGTACCTTATTTATGCTAATCTCGCTTTATCGTGTTATCTCTTTGTCGTGCATATCCGTGTCGGGCGAATCGGGGGCTATGCCTCCTCGTAAACCGTGCGGCCGCCCACGACCGTCCGCACGGCACGGCCCTGCACCCGCCAACCGGCGAACGGCGTCGCGTGGCCTTTCGACCGGAACGTCGCCGGGTCGATGACGTACTCGCTATCGAGGTCGAGCACCGTGAAATCGGCCGCATCGCCCGCGTGCAAGCCGCCTTCGAGCCCGAAAATCCGGCGCGGATTGTCGGTCATCGCCGCAATCAGCGTTTCGAACGGCAACAAACCGGCGCGCACCAATCCGGTATAAAGCACCGGAAACGCGCATTCCAACCCGACGATGCCCATTGCACTGCCCGCCAGCCCGCGCGACTTCTCTTCGGCCGTGTGGGGTGCATGGTCGGTGGCGATGACCTCGATCGTGCCGTCGCGAAGACCCTCGCGCAAGGCGTCGCGGTCGGCTCGGCTGCGCAGAGGCGGGTTCATCTTGAAGCGTCCGTCCTCCTGCAAATCCTCGTCGCACAACAACAGATAGTGCGGCGCCGTCTCGCAACTCACGTGCACACCGCGTGCTTTGGCCCGCCGCACGAGCTCGACGCTCTCGGCAGTCGAAACGTGGCAGACATGGTACTGGCAGCCCGTTTTCTCGGCCAGCGCGATGTCGCGCTCCACCTGCCGCCACTCGCTCTCGGAGCAAATGCCCCGATGCCCGTGCCGGTGGCAATAAACGCCGTCGTGGATATACCCGCCGCGCAGCAGTTCGTCGACCTCGCAATGGGCGACGATAGGCTTACCGACCGCCGCCGCACCTCGCATGGCCCGTTCCATAAGTTCGTCGGCCTGCACGCCTCGTCCGTCGTCCGAAAAACCCACGACATCGGGCGCCAAAGCGGCGAAGTCGACCAACTCACCGGCCCCGCGCTGTCCCACCGTGATGCACCCATAAGGATAAACCCGCACGAGCGCGTCGCGCCGGATGATTGCCGCCTCCTGCGCCAATGTGTCGGGCGCATCGGGAGCGGGAAGCAGGTTAGGCATGGCGCAGACGGCGGTATATCCGCCGCGAGCCGCAGCGGCCGTACCGGTGGCGATAGTCTCCTTGTGCGGGAATCCGGGCTCGCGCAGGTGCACGTGCACATCGACCAATCCGGGAACCAGCACACGCCCGCCGAGGTCGATGCACCGATCGTCGGGCGCAGGCTCGCACGAAGCGGCGATACATCCGTCCACGACCGCGATGCTGCCGAGCTCGAAATGTCCGTCGCGCCAAATCCGCGCGTTTGTATAAATGGTTTTCATGCGTTATGCTTCCCTTCCGGCCGACCGCCCCACCCCGTTCTATTTAACGAACGGGCAAAAAATTAGGGCAACTGAAAAACAGTTACCCTAACAAGACAAAATCGACGCAAACGGACGGCGATGCGACACTCGACCCGTCGTGCTGTCGCCAAACGGCTTGTTTCGAGATTATGTCGGGTTTGCCCATCATGTCCGCGTTTATTTCGGGCAAAGATAAGGAGTTTTCGCGAAAGTTGCAAATATCGGCGACGCTTTGCGTCGCGCGGGCCACAGGCTCCACCCTGCTTCGGTGAGAGCGCTTCCCGACCTCCCGAAACCCGCTGACCGTCCGTAGCGCTTAAAAACCCGCTTTTTAAGCGGGCGCTATTAAAAGAGGTATTTTTCGGTCTTGACCTTGCGCACCAAGCGGAAAATCTCGTCCCAAGCCTCCTCGCCGAACGTGGTGCCGACCACCTCGATGACCTTGCCGGCCGTGATGGCCCCGATCGTGCCGCACTGACGCAACGACAAATCGTCGCACAGACCGGCCAAGAATCCGGCAGCATAGAAATCGCCCGCACCCGTCGTGTCGACCCGTTTGGCCGCCGCCATGATGCCGACGTGCACCACTTCGCCGTCGTGTTTGATGAGTGCGCCTTTCGTACCGATTTTCACTACGGCGAGGCGGGCCGTTTCGGAAATCGACTGCAACGCGTTGAGCGGCTCCGACTCGCACGTGAAGGTCTTGGCCTCCTCCTCGTTCGCGAACACGATGTCCACCGATTCGCGCACCAAATCACGCAAAAATTCCAAATTCTCCGCCACGATATTGAAGCTTGCCAAGTCGATAGCCACCTGCAACCCGCAGGCTTTGGCCGTGCGCACGGCCGTGCGAATCAAATCGTGGTTCTGCACGAGGTATCCCTCGACGTAAAGGCAATCGTATCCGTCGAAAAGTTCCGGCTCGATTTCCGGCGCGGACAATTCGAGCGCCGCGCCGAGGTGCGTGACCATCGTCCGTTCGCCGTCGGGCGAAATCAACGACACACATTTGCCCGAACGCTCGGTGCCGCGAAACACGCACGGCTGGACGCGCAGATTTTCGAGCGCCTGCACGAAGAAATCGCCCGTCGTATCGTGGCCCACCTTGCCGATGAATCCGGTTTCGCACCCCAATCGGGCCATGGCGCGGATGGTATTGCCGGCCGACCCGCCCAACGAGAGCGAATAAGGCAGACCGGCCAACGATTTCGAGATTTCCGTTTGCAGGGCGGTATCCACCAAGTTCATGGAACCTTTGGCCAAAGCGTAACGCTTCAACACGGCGTCGCTTTTCAGGTTGACCAGCATGTCCGTCAAGGCATTACCGATGCCGATTACTCGTTTCATTCGTTCGGGCATTTTTATTAAAGGGGAATTCTTATTTCGGTTTAGGGGTTTGGTTCAAAGAGTTTGATTCAAGGGTTGGTTTC
>CAMWYI010000081.1 GCA_947178455.1 uncultured Alistipes sp.
CCGACAACCGGATGGAGTCGACGTAGATGAGGCTGTCGCGGAAAACCTGCCGGATAAACGAGTCGAGTTTGGCGAGCTCCTCGGCGTTGTCCCCGAACGAAGGCAATACCTTGGCGCCACCCTGAGGGTACGTCAGGTAACAAGACATACTTTTATTACCCTCGATAATCACCTGACGATAATTCGAATCGCTCACCGATAACTCTTCGGTAAGACCCCCGGGGTACTGTCCTTTCGGAAAAGCGGAAGAAGAGAGCGCTGCATGCGAGCTGTCGGCAGCATACGCGAACCGGAATCCCAGCAGGGCGCAGGCGAATGCCGCAACCGGCATCATCCGACATAAGACGCTTTTGCAAGCATATACACGTACGTTCATACGCATAACGGTCTTATTGTCGCATCGACCCCTCGCGACGAAAAATCAAATTGTATATAAAAAGAGAAAGTGTGGAGTCGAATCTCGTTTACCCGTTAGAAGGTTCTGACAAAACCCAAGCAAAAGTAAACGATGCAATACCCCACACCCCGTATCGGATAACAGACGGATACGCAAA
The DNA here is from genome assembly GCA_947178455.1 of uncultured Alistipes sp. Lineage (GTDB taxonomy): Bacteria > Bacteroidota > Bacteroidia > Bacteroidales > Rikenellaceae > Alistipes. The sequence continues at coordinate 555 of CAMWYI010000081.1, forward strand.
GCGCATTCCATATCCATACGCGAATGAGAAGCGTCGTCCGTCTGTCCTCTTGCTTGTGGAAAACTGTCAGATTTTCTAACAAGGACGTGCGAAAAACACTTTCTATATGTCCGCAAACACCTACTCGAAAGTATTTGCAGTGCAAAGGTAGAAATTTTTTTCGACATTATAACGGCAAAATCCAAAAAATTGTTGCGTTCTTCGCGACAATGGAACCGGTCACGGCGAACCGAACTCCGATAAGCACAAAAAAATCAAGAACGTGGAACGATGCGAAAAAATGTCGTATCTTTACGCGATTTTCCCTGCGGGGCCCAATAATCCGCCCGCCCCGCACGTTTGTTCGATGATGAAAGAGGATACGATCAAGATATTCGGCGCCCGCGTCCACAACCTCAAAAATGCGGATGTCGAGATTCCGCGCCGCAAGCTGGTGGTCATTACCGGATTGAGCGGCTCGGGCAAGTCGTCGCTGGCGTTCGACACCCTCTATGCCGAAGGGCAGCGCCGCTACATGGAGACCCTGTCGGCCTATGCCCGTCAATTCGTGGGCACGATGGAACGGCCCGATGTCGACAAAATCACGGGCTTGAGCCCCGTCGTGGCTATCGAACAAAAGACGACCAACAAAAATCCCCGTTCGACCGTCGGCACGGTGACGGAAATCAACGACTTCCTGCGTCTGCTTTACGCGCGCGCGTCGCGGGCGTACTCTCCTGTAACGGGCGAAGAGATGGTGCACTACTCCGACGACCGCATCGCCGAACTCATCATGGAGGGGTTCGCCGGACGGCGCATCGCCCTCATGGCGCCGGTCGTCAAGGGGCGCAAGGGGCACTACCGCGAGTTGTTCGAGACCTTCGCCCGCAAGGGGTACATCCATGCCCGCATCGACGGCGAAATCCGCGAAATCACCTCCGGCATGCGGCTCGACCGCTACAAAATCCACACGATCGACTTGGTTGTCGACCGGCTTCTCGTAGGCGAGGAGTCGCGCGAACGCATCGCCGCATCGCTCAAAGAGGCCCTGCGGCAAGGCAAAGGCACGATGGCCGTCTATGATTACGAGACGGAGCAGCAGCGCTTCTACTCGCGCCACTTGATGTGCCCCTCGACGGGCATGGCTTTCGAGGACCCCGCGCCGCACACCTTTTCGTTCAACTCGCCCAAAGGAGCCTGCCCCCACTGCAACGGGCTGGGCGTCGAAGCGGTGTGCGACATCGCGAAAATCATCCCCGACAAGAAACGTTCGCTGCGCGAGGGAGCCGTCGAACCGCTGGGCAAGTACCGCGACAACCTGCTGTTCCTGCTATTAGGCATGCTGGGCCGCCGCTACGACTTCACGCTCGACGACCCGCTGGAAACCTTTTCGGAAAAGGCCCTCAACGCGATTATCTACGGCGACAGCGAACCGCTGACGGTGAACATGACCGAAATGGGCACGGCCGGCGGCATCCAGCTCCACACGTGGGAGGGCGTGGCCGAATACATCAACCGCACGGAGGACGACGACACGTCGCGCGGCCGCCGCTGGCGCGAGCAGTTCCTCGTCTACCGCAAATGCTCGGTCTGCAACGGCTCGCGGCTGAAAGAGGAGGCGCTGCAATTCCGCATCGGCGGGAAAAACATCGCCGAAGTGTCGGCCCTGTCCATTGCGGAGTTTTCGGAGTGGATGGAGCACGTCGAAGAACACATGTCCGACAAAGAGCGCAAAATCGCGCAGGAAATCCTGAAAGAAATCCGCGAACGACTGCATTTCCTGATGGATGTCGGGCTGGGCTATCTGTCGTTAGACAGAGCCTCGCGGTCGCTGTCGGGCGGCGAAAGCCAGCGCATCCGGCTGGCCACGCAAATCGGCTCGAAATTAGTCAACGTACTCTATATATTGGACGAACCCTCTATCGGACTGCACCAGCGCGACAACCGGCGGCTGATACGCAGTCTCGAAGAGCTGCGCGATGCGGGCAACTCGGTCATCGTCGTCGAACACGACGAAGAAATGATGCGGGCAGCCGACTACATCGTCGATGTCGGCCCGCAGGCCGGACGCAAAGGAGGCCATATCGTGGCGGCGGGAACGTGCGACGAAATCCTGCATGCGAACTCCATTACGGCCGACTACCTCACGGGGCGCCGCCGCATCGAGATACCGGCCGAACTGCGCAAAGGCACGGGCGAAAGCATCGTGATTCGCGGCGCGCGGGGCAATAATCTGAAAAACGTCACGGTCGAGTTCCCGCTGGGCAAATTCATCTGCGTGACCGGCGTCAGCGGCTCTGGCAAATCGACACTCGTCAACGAAACGCTGCGTCCGATACTCTCGAAAACGCTCTACCGTTCGTTCGAGCAACCGTTGGAATACGACGCAATCGAGGGCATTGAGCACATCGACAAATTAGTCGTGGTCGACCAGTCGCCCATCGGCCGCACGCCGCGCAGCAATCCGGCGACCTACTCGGGCGTCTTCACCGACCTGCGCAAATTATTCGAGATGACCCCCGATGCGCAGATACGCGGATTCAAGGCGGGACGCTTCTCGTTCAATGTCAAGGGCGGCCGGTGCGAAACCTGTCACGGCGCGGGCGTCGAAACCATCGAAATGAACTTCCTGCCCGACGTCTATGTGCGCTGCCGGGCCTGCGGCGGCCACCGCTACAACCGCGAAACGCTCGAAGTACGCTACAAAGGCAAGAATATCGACGAAGTGCTGAACATGACCGTCAATGCGGCCGTCGAATTTTTCGAGAATATCCCGAACATCCACCAGAAACTGCGGGCCATTCAGGAGGTCGGGCTCGGTTATCTGACGCTCGGACAGCCCTGCACCACCCTTTCGGGCGGCGAGAGCCAGCGCATCAAACTGGCGGCCGAACTGGCCAAACGCGACACGGGCCGCACGCTCTACATCTTGGACGAACCGACGACGGGGCTGCATTTCGAGGACATCCGGCTGCTGCTGACCGTGCTGAACAAGCTCGTCGACCGCGGCAACACGGTCATCGTCATCGAGCACAATTTGGACGTCATCAAGGTCGCCGACCACCTCATCGACCTCGGCCCCGAAGGGGGTGCCGCCGGAGGCGAGATTCTGGCTGTCGGCACGCCGCGCGAAGTCGCCGACTGCCCCGAGAGCTACACCGGCAAATTTCTAAAACCGCTACTCGACTGAACGCGCCATGAAAATCATCTGCATCGGAAGAAACTATGCCGCCCATGCCGCAGAGTTGCATCGCGCAATCGGCAGCCCGGCGGATGTTCCGGCGGAACCGCTCTGGTTTCTGAAACCCGACACGGCCATGCTGCGCAACAACGACCCGTTCTATATCCCGACGTTCAGCAGCGAGGTGCACTACGAGTGCGAACTCATCGTGCGCATCAACCGCGTGGGCAAGTGCATCGAAGAACGCTTCGCGCACCGCTACTACGACGAGGTGGGATTAGGCATCGACTTCACGGCCCGCGACCTGCAACGCGAAGCCGTCGCGCAGGGGCTGCCTTGGGAACGGTGCAAGGCATTCGACTATTCGGCAGCGATTTCGCCCGTATTCGTGCCGTTGCAGGAGCTGGGCGGCGACGTGCAGGCGCTGCACTTCGCGCTGGACATCAACGGCGAACGCCGCCAGACGGGCGACACGTCGCAGATGCTTTTCACGGTCGACCGGCTCATCGCGACCGTATCGCGCTACATGACCCTGCGCATGGGCGACCTGCTCTACACGGGCACACCGGCAGGCGTCGGGCCGGTGCGACGCGGGGACAATCTGTGCGCCACGCTCGAAGGGCGCAAACTGCTGGATTTCGACATCCGATAAAAAAGAGCGGCAAGGCCTCACGCCTTGCCGCTCGGTCGTTTTACCACACGACCGGTTCCTGCAACAGCACGCCGTCGGCGGCGTCTTCGGACGTGAACGTCCCGCCCCGATACTGGACGCAAAGCATCACAAGCGGCTCCGTCCCGTTGTTGCGCACGGAGCGACGGCCGGCAGGAGCGACACGCACGACCGTCCCCTCGCCGAACGGGAATACCTGACCGTCGACTTGGAACTGGCCGTGACCGCCCAAGCAGAAGTAAAGCTCCTCGTGCGTAGTGTGCGTATGGAGAAATCCGGTTTCCGTGCCGGGAGCGAACGACTGGAACGAAAATTCACCGCCCGTAGCCCCTACGGCTGCACCGCCGAAGACTTTGCCGGGGATTTTCACGGCACCCAAGTCGAGCAGATAATCGCCCAATCCGTTCAGTTCGCCCACGCTCGCCGCCGTGAAATTGGCAGCCGAAGCGATTTTTTCCATCTGTTTCATGATTGCTGTTTTTTTGAGTTTGCAAATAAAAATGTTACTTTTACGACGACAAAGGTAACGCTGCGACGACTGACCTGCAAGCAGTTACGCAGACGAAACCCGCGCACCCCAACGTAAGTAACGCTGACTCACAACGGAATACGGAACGATGACGGAACGCAATTACAGCGGTTTTTGCCCCATTCGGAATATCCTCGCCCGCATCGGCGACAAATGGTCGATGCTGGTGTTGTGCGCCGTGCACGCCAACGACGGGATTCGGTTCGGCGATTTGTACCGCAGCATCCCCGACATTTCGCAGAAAATGCTGACCTCGACCCTCCGCACGTTGGAGTGCGAGGGCTACCTCGCCCGAAAGGTCTACCCCGAAGCGCCGCCGCGCGTGGAGTACAGCCTGACCCCGCTGGGCCGTACGCTCATTCCGCACATCGACGGACTGGTCGGCTGGGCGCTGTCGCACCGCACGGAAATCGAAGCGGCCCGGCAAAAAGACCCCGACCCAAAGAACTGATCGACCTCATGCTGCTGCAAGAAAAACTGCATACCCGCCGCCTGCTGCTGGCGTCGCAGTCGCCGCGCCGTCGCGAACTGCTCACCGGCAGCGGCCTGCCCTATGAACTCGCGCCGAAATATGCGTGCGACGAACGCTATCCCGCCGACATGCCGGCCGAAGAGGTGCCGCTCTACCTGTCGCGGCTCAAAAGCGATGCCTATCCCGAACCGCTCGCTCCGAAAGATATTCTGCTGACGGCCGACACCGTCGTCGTGGCCGACGGGCGGGTGCTCGGCAAACCCCGCGATGCGGAAGATGCCGTGCGGATGCTCGGCACGCTGTCGGGACACCGGCATACGGTGGTCACCGGCGTGACGTTACGCGACACGCACGGGATGCACACGTTCGGGGCCCGCAGCGAAGTGTGGTTCCGGCCGCTGACGGACGAAGAAATCGCCTACTACGTGGCGACCTACCGGCCGCTGGACAAAGCAGGCTCCTACGGCGTGCAGGAGTGGATCGGCTATGTCGCTATCGAACGCATCGACGGCTCGTTCTACAACGTCATGGGACTGCCCATTCAGAAAGTATATACCGAACTCGATAAATTTCTCGACCGATGATGAAACGTACACTCCTTACCCTACTGGCTTCATTAGTAATCGGCAGCGCATTCGCCGACGAGGGCATGTGGCTGCCGAGCCTCATTGCGAACCGCATCGACGACATGCGCAGCAAAGGATTCCGGCTCACGGCCGAAGACATCTATTCCGTCAACAAAGCCTCGATGAAAGATGCCGTCGTACTATTCGACGGCGGGTGCACGGGCGAAATCGTCTCGGCCGAAGGGCTACTGCTCACCAACCACCACTGCGGCTACGACGCCATCCAATCGCATTCGAGCGTCGAACACGACTACCTGACGCACGGATTTTGGGCGCGTTCGCGAGCCGAAGAGCTGCCCAACGAATCGCTCAACGTGCGGATTCTGGTCCGCATGGAGGAGGTTACCGACCGCATCGCCGCAGGCGAGACGCCCGAAGCGATTGTCGAAGCGGCCTGCGCGGAAGGCACGGGCTACAAGGCGACCGTCGAACAAATGTACTATGGCAACCAACAATTCCTGTTCGTCTACGAGCAGTTCGACGACGTGCGGCTGGTCGCTGCACCTCCCTCGTCTATCGGCAAGTTCGGCGGCGACACCGACAACTGGATTTGGCCCCGCCATACGGGCGATTTTTCGGTATTCCGCATCTATGCCTCGCCCGACAACCAACCGGCGGCCTACTCGCCCGACAACGTGCCCTACCGTCCGAAACGCCATTTTCCTATTTCGGTCAAGGGGGTTCGCGAGGGGGATTTTACGATGATTTACGGCTTTCCGGGCAACACGCAGGAGTATATCCTTTCGGATGCGGTCGATTATGTCTCCGAACATGCCGACCCCGACAAAATCGCCGTGCGCACCGGACGGCTCGACCTCATTTCGGCCGCCCAAGCGACCGACCCCGCCCTGCGCATCCACTATGCGGCGAAACATGCCAACATCGCCAACGCATGGAAGAAGTGGCAGGGCGAGCAGCTGGGCCTGACCCGCCGCCAAACGGCGGAAACCAAACGCGCCTACGAACAGGCGTTCCAAGCATGGGCCGACAGCCGGCCGGAATACGCCGGACTGCTGTCGGAAATGAAAGCCGAATACGCCCGCCTGCTGCTGCCCTACTATGCCTACGAAATCACGCGCGAAACGCTCGGAACACTGCCGACGAACTATTCGGCCGAAGAACGTTCCTCCGCGATTTTTGAAAAATGCCGCCCGACCGAGCAGGCGTTGTTCCGCTACGCTTTCACGGAGTACGCCAAACGCTGCCCCGACCCATACCGTCTGCCCGAATTTCTCAACGGCGTTGCAGCGGCCGGTTCGGTCGAAGCCTATGCCGACAAGGTGTTCGAGGGGCTGTGGCAGCGAACCGACACGACGGCCATCGTTCGGTTAAATACCGACATGCGGCGGATGCTCGGACACGTCGCATGGCTGCTGGGGACGAAATCGCTGCGCAATCCGACCAGCAAACGGCTGAACGAACTTTACACGCGCTATATCAAGGCGTTGCGCGAATGGGACACCGACCGCGCATTCTATCCCGATGCCAATCTGACCCTGCGCGTGGCCTATGGCTCGGTCGCAGGCTACGAATATGCCGACGGCGAGTACCACACGCCGCAGACCACGCTCGACGGCATCATCGCCAAAGACAACCCCGAAATTTACGATTACGACATCCCGCAGTCCCTGCGCGACCTCTATGCCTCGCAGAATTACGGACGTTGGGGCATCACGCTCGACGGACGGCGCACCGTGCCGGTCTGCTTCTTGGCCACGAACCACACCACAGGCGGCAATTCCGGCTCGCCCGTCCTCAACGGACGCGGCGAACTGGTCGGCATCAACTTCGACCGCACGTGGCGTTCGACGATGAGCGACATCGCATTCGACCCTGCTGTTTGCCGCAATATCGCAGTCGACATCCGTTACGTGCTGTTCGTCATGGAACGCATCGGCGGCGTCGGGTACCTACTCGACGAAATGACGTTGCGGTAAGCGTCATGCGGTTTTCGTTCCCACGTCCTTTCGGCCGGAAACCGCTGGATTTCGGAATCGAATCGCAGGTATCCGACAGATTCGCGCCGAAAAAATTTTGCAGATTGAAATTGTTGTTCTATATTTGCAG
>CAMWYI010000082.1 GCA_947178455.1 uncultured Alistipes sp.
GTACGCGTGGCCACTTGCAAAATGCCGTCGAGGAACTTCGCAAAGAGGGAAAACGGGTCTCGCTGTGCCACTTCAACTACATCAACACGCTGCCGCGCGGCGTGCGCGAGATTTTCGCGCGGTTCCGCCGTATCGTCGTGTGCGAGTTGAACGAGGGGCAGTTCGCCGCCTACCTCCGGCAGCAGTTCCAAGAGTTCCGTTACGAACAGTACAACAAGTGCGAGGGTCAGCCTTTCACGATTGTCGAGCTGAAACAAAAATTTTCTTCCTTATTGAGTTAGAGCATCATGGCAGATTACAAATACACTCCCGCCGATTTCAAGAGCGACCAAGAGGTGCGCTGGTGCCCCGGATGCGGCGACCACGCCATTCTCAACGCCGTGCAGCGCGCTTTGCCTGAAATCGCCGATGCGACCGATACGCCGCACAATTTGTTCACGTTCGTGTCGGGCATCGGGTGTTCGTCGCGCTTCATCTACTACATGAAGACGTTTGGGTTCCACTCCGTGCACGGGCGCGCCAACGCCGTCGCTACGGGCGTCAAGGTGGCCAACCCCGATTTGGCCGTGTGGGTTTGCACGGGCGACGGCGATTCGCTCGCTATCGGCGGCAACCACTTCATCCACGCGATTCGCCGCAATGTCGATTTGAACGTCATTCTTTTCAACAACGAGATTTACGGCCTCACGAAAGGTCAGTATTCCCCAACCTCGAAATTGGGGAAAATCACGAAAACCTCGCCTTACGGTACGGTCGAAAAGCCGTTCAACCCGGGCGAGCTGGTCATCGGGGCCAAAGGGACGTTCTTCGCTCGCTCGGTCGACATGGAGGTGATGTTGTCGAAGGATTGCATGGTCGCCGCCGCCAAGCACAAGGGCATGTCGGTGGTCGAGGTGTTGCAGAATTGCGTCATTTTCAACGATAAGACCCATGCGTCGTTCGCTGCCGACAAAGCCACCCGCGCCGAGCATACCATTACGCTGCGGCACGGCGAGAAGATGCTTTTCGGGGCCGCCAACGAAAAGGGCCTCGTCTTCGAGAACATGAAGCTGAAAGTCGTGACGGTGGGGCAGGACGGTTACACGTTGGACGACGTGCTGACCCACGATGCCCACGAACGCGATACGACCCTGCACTCGATGCTGGCGGCGATGAAATATCCCGATTATCCGGTCGCTTTGGGTGTGATTCGTTGCGTCGAGGACGACGCCGTGTACGATGCCGCCGTGCAGCGGCAGGTCGAGGAGGTCAAGGCTTCAAGCCCGATTCGCTGCGTCGACGACCTGTTGCGCTCCGGTGCGACGTGGGAGGTCGAGTAGGGTCAGAATCGGGTGAGCAGTTTGGCGTTTTTCTCGCGTTCTTCGCGCTCGAACGAAGCGAGGTAGTTCTCCGTCGTCTTGATGTCGGAGTGTCCCAAACTCTCCGATATGTAGGCGATGTTCGCGCCGGCGCGTTTCAGTACCGTGGCGAACGAATGTCGGGCCGTGTAGGTCGATATGTGGCTGATGCCGAGTGCATCGGCCACTTTTTTCATCCGCCGGTTGATGATGCGGGTGAGGGATTTGGTCTTGGTTTTCAGTTGGACGGCGGTTTCCGTTCCGTCCAATACCGGAAAGATAAAGTTGTTCGGGGCCGGTTCGTTGCCCCATTTGCGGATGATTTCCTGCATCAGCGGCACCACGATAGCCCGAATGGGGCGCAGGGATTTCGTGCGGTGGCGCGTCTTCTGACGGACGTAGCACAGTTCGCCGTTCTGGATGTCGTGGTAGCGCAGGTTCACGAAATCCGCCACGTTCAGCCCGTTGCAGAGGTACAGAAAAAGCCAGTAGTCGCGGTATTTGGCCGTCGACTCCTTGCCGTCGTCGAATTTGACGATTGCACCGATTTGCTTGATCGAGAGGGCCATTTTGCGGCCCGAACCCTCTTGGATGACGAACCGCCCCTGTCCGAATGGATATTGCATCTCTTTGATGATTCCGTCGGCTTTCGCGCGGTTGAAGATGCCGCGCAGCGCCCGCAGATAGATGGCGATGGTCGTTTGGCTCTTGCCTTGCAGCCGCATGAAATCCTCGAACCGCATCAGCCACGAGGGCGAGATGTCCTGATATTGCAGCGTGCGGCTCGAAAATTCGCGCATGGCCCGCAGCAGGGCTCTGAAAATGTCGGCCGTGCTGATTCGGCCCGCTTTGCGTTGCTCCTGTTCACGGGTCGATATGGCGTCCAGAATGGTTTTCGTGCCGCATCCCTTGATGCGGGCATCGAGCAGTCCGAACGAAAATCCGCCGCGATCGGCCAGTTCCTCGACCGCTTCCCGCACGAGGTTGAAGCTGCTCTCGATCTCCCGCCGCACGGCCAGCAGCGCACGCATACGCGTCGTACCGAGCCGCTGCCAGTCTTCTTGCGACAGATTTTTGCCCGTAGGGTAATAGACGTGCGTCCGATGATAGGTTACGCGGGTTTTCACGGGGTAGTTCCCGTTGGCGAGGGCTCGTCGCGCATCGAGGATGACCGAGACGGTAATTCCGTCGCGGGAGTAAAAGTACAAAGAATTGTTCATACGATTTGCACACAACTACCGGCTAACTTTTCGACGAAAGCGGGGCGCAAAGATACGAAAAGTCGAGCGCAGAAGCAAGCGATAGCTTGATTATGCCGAGACGGAGTATCTTGGGCGAAGCCAAAGATACGAATAAGCCGAATACAATGCCAAATTTATTTGGAGTTTGCCGAGCGGGAGTGCCGCCGTTCCGTTTTGCGGGGTCAGCGGCCGAGAAATTCGACGATGCGGCGGGCGAATCGGTCGCTGGCTCCCGCGCCTCCGATGATTGCGCGCAGTTCTTCGAAATCGGCCAGCATCCGGGCGCGTTTCGTCCCGCCCGGCAGTATGGCTCGCAGTTCGCATTCGGCCCGTGCGATGTCGAGGTCGGACTGGATGATTTCCGCCACCGATTCGCGTTCAAGGTTGAGGTTCACCAGCGACACATAGGGCACTTTCAGTACATAGGGACGCAGTTTCACTTGGAACCACAGCGTGCGGTAGACCACCACTTCGGGTATTCCCAGCAGGGCCGTTTCGAGCGTCGCCGTGCCCGACGTGACGACGGCCGCTTCGGCTGCCGCCAGCGTTTCGTAGGTTTGGTCGCAGACATAGCGCAGGCCGCTGCCTGCCATGTAGCGGTCGTAGAGCGATTTGTCGAGCCAGTGCACGCCCGCCACCACGAATTGATACGCCGGAAATTTCTCCGCCAAACGGGCCATGAGCGGCAGGTTGTCGCGGATTTCGCCGCGGCGGCTTCCGGCCAGCAGCGCAACGATAGGACGTTCGTCCAGCCCGTTCGCACGGCGGAACTCGTCGGCAGTCGGCAGGGTGGGCCGCCGCGCTTCGATAGCGTCTTCCAGCGGGTTGCCCTCGAAAACGGCCTTTATGCCCTTGTTGGCGAAGTAGTTTCGCTCGAACGGAAAGATGATTAACAGCAAATCGACGAACCGGCGGATGCCCTCGACCCGCCATTCGCGCCATGCCCACACTTTGGGGGCGATATAATAAATGGTGCGGATGCCGTGTTCTTTGGCCCAGCGCGCCATTTTCATGTTGAAGCCCGGATAGTCCACCAGTATCAGCGCATCGGGGGCGTATGCCGCCACATCGTCCTGACATTCGCGCAGTTGCCGGCGAATAGTTTTCAGGTTCCGCAGCACTTGGACGATGCCGAAGAACGACGTTTCGCGATAGTGCTTCGCCAGATTGGCCGCGCCGCCCGCTTCGGCCATCAGGTCGCCGCCCCAGAATCGGAATTGCGCTTCGGCGTCGGCTTTTCGCAGCCCTTTTATCAGGTTCGCGCCGTGCAGGTCGCCCGACGGTTCGCCGGCCAAGAGGTAGTATTTCATCGTTTCGCTTATTTGTCCAATAAATCCGGCCGCAGCCGTTTCGTCCGTTCGTAGGCCTGTTCTTCCTGCCACTTCGCGATTTCGGCGAAATTGCCCGACAGCAGGACGTCCGGCACGCGCCAGCCTCGGAATTCGGCCGGTCGGGTATAGTCGGGCGCCGACAGCAGGTTGTCTTGAAACGAATCCGTCAGCGCCGACGTTTCGTCGCCGATAGCACCCGGAATGATGCGCACCACCGAATCGGCGATGATGCAGGCCGCCAGTTCGCCGCCCGTCAGCACGTAGTCGCCGATCGAGATTTCGCGCGTAATCAAGTGTTCGCGGATGCGGTAGTCGATGCCTTTGTAGTGGCCGCACAGGATGATGATGTTTTCCAGCGTCGACAGACGATTGGCTTCGTGTTGGTCGTAGCGCACACCGTCGGGCGACGTGTAGATGATTTCGTCGTAGCGGCGTTCCGCTTGCAGTTTTTCGACCAGTTCGAAAACCGGTTCGCACTTCATGACCATACCCGCTTCGCCGCCGAACGGATAGTCGTCCGTGGTCTTTCGCTTGTCGTGGGCATAGTCGTGCAGGTTGTGGACGACGATTTCCACCAGCCCTTTTTGTTGGGCCCGTTTCAGGATGGACTCGTTGAGCGGCGAGGCCAGCAGTTCGGGTACGACGGTCAGGATGTCGATGCGCATGACAGGAGATTATTTCCGATAGTTCACTTCGTCGTTCAGTACTTCGACGACGAACGGATTGTACATCGTTTCGTGTCCGAGGTCGCTTTCGGGGCCGTGTCCCGGATAGATTTTCACCTCGTCGCCGAGCGGCAGGATGCGTTCCAAGATCGAGCGCATGATCCACGAGTAGTCGCCGCCCGGAAGGTCCGTTCGGCCGATGCTCTCGCGGAAAAGCGTGTCGCCCGTGAAAAGCGATTTCGACTCCGGTTCGTAGAGCACCACGTGGCCCGGCGTGTGGCCCGGCGTCGGGATGACTTGTAGCACCGTATGGCCGAATCGCACCTCTTGCAGCGTATCCAAATCGACATCGCCCGTCGGCAGCGTCCCGACCTGCACGCCGAATACCGACCCGCTCGCCGAGGCTCCTTCGAGCAGGAAGCGGTCTTTGAACGAAACGGCGAACGGCACTTCGTAGCGAGCCTTGACATGCGCTACGCCCAGCGTGTGGTCGAAATGGCCGTGCGTGTTCACCGCCAGCACCGGACGCAGTGCGTGTTCGGCGATGAATGCGTCCAGCGCCGCATCTTCGCGGGGCGTGGCGTTTCCGGCGTCGATGACGACGCATTCCGCCGTTTCGTCCCATACGACGTAGGTGTTTTCCTGTATCGGGTTGAATGTCAGCGTGGCGATTTTCATAGGCATGCGGTCTTTTCCTTAGGACAAAAATACAAAGAAAACGCTAAAAAAACGAAACCCGCAACGACGCTTTTTTGCAGGCAGGCTTTTTTGTCTCGCGCAGATGCGAAAAAGAGCCGTCCGCCCTTGCCCGATTGAAAAAAAATCGTTAATTTTGATGCACGGACGCGCCGTGTTTTGCTATGCGTCCTGCGTCGACATGCGGAAGTAATTATAAAATAATCGTTTAATAATAATCATCATGAAAAATTCAATCGCCAAGTTATTGTTCGGTGCATGGACAGTGCTTGCTGCCGGTTTGTTCGCCGCTTGCGTGGACGACAACGACGACAGCGGCATGCCTTTCATCGAGGTGAATCCCGAAACGCTCGTATGCGCTCTCGACGGAAATTTCGTGGGGGGGGGAAATTCCTTTGAGGTAAAATCCAACCGCGCGTGGACGCTCATCGCCGAAACGGGCAGCGAATGGATCGAGTTCGCGCCCAAACAGGGGAACGAGGGTACCACGAAAGTGGAGTTGCTCGTGCCTTCGTCCAACGAAGGACGGGTCGGCACGCTGACTTTCCAGCTTGCCAACGCCTATGGCGTGTACATGACCCAGTCGGTCACCGTGCAGCAGGGCGAAGCTCCCGTTGCTGGCCCCATCACCTCGTTGGTCGCTTACATCAAGGAGGAATTGGCTTCTGCATCGGGTACCGTCGATTTGAATTATTCCGAATCGACCATCGAGGGCGTCATTCTCGCCAACAACCAGTACGGGAACAACAACGGTAAACTTTATGTGGGCGATAACGTCACCGCGCCCAATTCCGCTATCGTGCTCTACGATTTGGGGGCGTATAGCAAAGACAACAGTGCGAACTATCCCGTCGGTAAAAAGGTTACGCTCGACCTTTCCAATGCCAAATATGCTCCTTACAGCAACCTGCGCGAGTTGAAGGATGTCGTCGTCACGGTTTCGGAAGAAGAGGCCGTCGAACTGGTCGTGCCGACGTTGACCGTCGCGCAGTTCAACACGGGCAATTATCAGGGTCAGTACGTCAAAGTTACCGGCGTAACCCCGCAGGCCGAGTTCGTCGGTCAGGCATGGGCGGCCGTTGGCGACAAGGGCCGCACCGTGAAATTGGATGCCAATGGTGTGGAGCTTCAGAGTTTCATGACTACGGCTAATTATGCGCCCGATTTCGCCGACCTGCTTATCGCCGACCTGACCGGTGCCATTTGGGGTACTGCCGAGCAGAATTACAACAACATTCAGATTATCCCGACCAAGCCCGAAGATGTGCTGGAGCTCACTGCGGGCGGCGACCAGCCTGCCGTCACGACCGGTGCTGCGACCGCTGTCACGGCTGTCTCGGCTACTCTGTCCGGTTCGTCGCGCAACCTCGACAACGCGGCCGAAGTGGGTATCGCTTATAAAGTCAACGATGCGACCGAAGTGGCTCCGACCGAGGTTCCGGCTGCTGCCGTCGGTGCCGAGTGGTCTGTTGAGGTCACCGGCTTGACCGAAAGCACTACCTATATGTATTATGCCTACGCCAAAGTCGGCGAGGAGGTAATCAAGGGCGCCACCAAAACCTTTACGACCAAAAAGGATTCGGGCGCTGATATTTCCATTGATTTTTCGGATGCTTCGATTTATCCGTCCGGCTTCCCCACAAGCAACGGAACTAAAGAGTTGGAAACCTATTTGTTTGCTGGTCGTTATAACATTGCTCTTTATGCATCGAATGCGTATTACAGATTGTCGACGACTTATGAGGGTCAAGAATATGTATGCCTATTCATGGGTAAAAAGGGTGCTTATTTGGTACTTCCCGCGCTTGAAGGCAAATCGCTGGTAAGAGTAGTGGCAAAGGCCAGTCCTAATGTAGCGGCAGGCGTTGAGGTCGGTATATCGACTATGAACGATGTCGTCGTGGACGGTGGTGCGGTTCAGGCATGGGAAAAAAGCGGTACTTATACTTACGAATTGAAGGGTACCACCGTCAATACCAGTTACAAACTCTATGTCGACAACGACAAGAATGTTCAAATCTCGACACTCGACCTATATTATATGGACGGCGAGGCTGTCAATCTTACGCCTTCAACCAGTGAGTTGACTTTCGAGCCCGATGAAACGACTGAAAAGACGCAAGTATATACATGGACGGGTATCAGCGACGGAGAATTGCAAGTTTCGATAGCGCCCGAAGATTTCTTCACAGCGGAACTCGATGCCGACGGCAAGACCGTGAAAGTCGCGCCGAAGAGTGCCAACGACTCCGATTCGCCGCGTACCGCTACCGTTACCGTCACCTTGACGGATAAAGCGGATGCTACTCGCACGGCCACCGCTACGATTTCCGTAACGCAGGCTTCCGCTACTCCGCAGCCCATTAGTAGCGTCATCGCTGGCGGTAAAGACAAAAAATTGGCTATCGCGGGGCAGATTGTCGGAATCAATACCAATGGGTTTATCGTGAAAGACGATACGGGACTGCTGTATGTCTATCTCGGTACGCAGACGGCGCACAACGTAGGTGACAATGTAAAAGTCTATGGCACAACGAGCGAATATGCCGGTTTGGTGCAATTAAGTGCAACCGAATCTGCGGTAACGCTCGTCAGTGAGGGGACTTATACCCAACCGGAACCCGAAGTGTTGGACGCTGCCGCGATAGATGCTTATGTGGCAGGAGCCATGTCTATTAAATATGTACAATATGCCGGAACTTTGAGTATTAGCGGCACCAATTACATCGTCAGCGTTGCCGGTACTTCTGTGAAAACTCGCCTGCAATATGTTCCGGCTGGTGTTATC
>CAMWYI010000083.1 GCA_947178455.1 uncultured Alistipes sp.
CAACCGCCCTTCGCGCTTAAAACCGCTTTCTTAAAGCGGCGGTTATTTGATGCGCTCGTAGTATTCGCGCGTGCGGGTGTCGACGCGGATTTTGTCGCCCGTGTTGATGAACAGCGGCACGCGAATCGTCGCACCGTCGGGGGCCGTTGCCGAATTGACCGTAGCGGGTTTCAGCGAGTTGGTCGAAGCCGTATCGCCCTTGATGCCCGGCTCGGTGTAGATGACCTCCATGTCCACGATGGGCGGAAGCTCGGCCGACAGAACGGTCTCTTTTTCGGTGTGGAACATCACCTCGACCACTTGACCGTCGGTAATCAGGTCGTAGTTGTTGATGAGGTTCTTGTCGATGTTGATTTCCTCGAACGTTTCGGTGTGCATGAAGTGCGCACCGAGGTCGTCCTCGTAGGTGAACTGATAGGGGCGACGCTCCACGCGCACCTGTTCGATTTTCTGACCTACGGACGAGAACGTGTTTTCGAGCACGCGGCCGTTTTCGAGATTTTTGAGTTTCGAGCGGACGAATGCAGGGCCTTTGCCCGGTTTGCAGTGCTGGAAATCGACTACCAAAAAGGTTTTGCCGTCCATTTCGATGCACATGCCGATTTTGATGTCAGCAGCAGTAATAGTCATAATATCTGTTGTTTTTGGTTTTTTCTCGGAGCCAAAGATACGAAAAGCCGAATAGAATGCCAAATTTATTCGCGCGAAAGACGGCCGGTCGGCTTCGCAAATTACTATCGTTTGCGGGTCGAAGACTGCGGAGGTCGCCAACGGCGGGCCTCCGCTGGCGGAGGCTGCGGCCCGCGCGGCTCGTAGAGCCGCAGTTATAAAACCGCGACGGCGCAGCAACCTTGCGATGTCCCACAACCACCCGTTGCGCTTAAAACCCCGCTCTTAGCGGGGCGTTACCATATGATCGGTTCTTTGCCGACGCTTTGCAGATAGGCATTGGCCTGCGAGAAGTGGCGGCAGCCGAAAAATCCGCGATAGACCGACAGCGGCGACGGATGAACGGCTTTCAGGATGCAGTTGCGCTGCGGGTCGGCAATGGCGCCTTTGCGTTGGGCATAGGAGCCCCACAGCATGTAGACGATGCCCTGCTTGCGCTCGTTGATAGCCCGCACGACCGCATCGGTGAAGGTCTCCCAGCCATGTCCGGCATGCGAGGCGGCTTCGTGCGCCCGCACGGTCAGTACGGCGTTGAGCAGCAGCACCCCCTGCTCGGCCCAGCGGTCGAGGTTGCCCGTCGGTGGAACGGGCGTACCCGTGTCGTCGTGCACCTCTTGGAAGATGTTTTGCAGCGACGGCGGAAACGGCACCCCGTCGCCGACCGAAAAACAGAGCCCGTTGGCCTGTCCGGGACCGTGATAGGGGTCTTGGCCGATGATGACGACTTTGAGCCGCTCGAACGGACATTTGTCGAATGCGCGGAAGATGTTGCTGCCGCGCGGAAAGATGCGGCGGGTGGCATACTCCTGCCGCAAGAATCGGGTCAGCTCGTCGAAGTAGGGTTTCTCGAATTCGGGAGCTAGCAGCGGTTTCCAGTCGGCAGCGATTTTTACGTCCATATTTTTATTTAGTTTGTTTAGAGCGTCCGAATGTTGAGGGAGACGCTATAATAAATCGGTCAGCGGCACGTTTTCCTGCGAGTCACGCGCGCTGCGTTTCAACCGTTCCAGTTCGCAGTCCACGCGCGCGAGGTCGGGCGTCGCTGCGAAATCGAAGTGCAGCTGGCCGCAGTGTTCCACCGCTTCGAGTATGCCGTAGACCGTCAGGGTCGCGATGTCGTGGGCCGGCGAGTAGGCCACTTCGCGGTCGCCGTCGCCGCTGCGCACGGCGATGAGTTGCCCCGCCTGCACGAGCTGGAACAGCACGTCGTTGACGATGCGGGTCGGCAGTCCGAGCCGGTCGCGGATTGCGTCGGCCGGATAGGCGCCGCCCTCGTCGCGGAAGTGGCGCACGACCAGCACCATCGCCGCCAGCAGGACTTTGCGCCGCTGGTCGTAGCTGATGAAGAGCGATTCGCGTTCTTCGCCGAAGCGGGCCACGTTCTGATAGGCGAACGACAGCTCGCCGCCGAACAGCAGAATCTGCCACGACGTCTGCAACCACACGAGCAGCAGCGGCAGGGCCACGAAACTGCCGTAAATGGCGTTGTACGAGGTCATCCAGCGTTGCAGGTAGACGTAGCCCCACTGGAACGACAGGAAAAACGTGCCCGCCACCATGCCGGCCGTCAGGGCGCTCGTAAAACGCACTTTGGCGTTGGGGATAATCATGTATAACAGCGTGAACATCACCCAGATGACCACGAGCGACGCCAGCCGCGACAGCACGACGAAATACCAGTCGCCGCGCACGCCCCACAGCTCCTGCGCATAGTTGCCCACAGCGTTGGCCACGATCCACAGAATCGGCACGATGAGCACGACGGCGATGTAGTCGGTGTACTGGCGGGTGATGCTGCGTTCGACCTTGACCTCCCAAATGTTGTTGAAGGCGTTTTCGATAGAGCTGAATACCTTGATGACGGCCCAAAACAGAGTCAGCAGGGCGACCGTCGCCACAAGTCCGCCCTGCGTCCGGGCGAGCGCCCGCTCGGCGAATCCGACCAAATAGTCGACGATTTCGGGGTTCTGCGGAAAAAGTCCGTAGAGGTTGTCTATCAGCCGGTCGGCCAAACCGAATCCTTTGACAATAGCGAAGACGACAGCGATGATAGGCACCAGCGACATCAGGGTGTAGAACGTCAGGGCGGCCGACCGAATCATCGTGCCGTGCTCGACCAGTCCGCGTGCCGTGTAGAACAGCAGCCGGTACTGCCGCACGAACCACCGCGTCACCGGATTGTGCCATTCGTGCAGGTCGAGGCGGAAAATCGTGTCGGTGAAAAAGACGAACAGTTTTTTGAAATTCAACATATTGCGAACCGAGTCATGGAATTTCGGCATGGATATACGCCGATTCGCTCGGTCGGGAGCGGGATTCGGCGTACAAGGATGCCTGAATTTTTTACAAATGTAACGATTTCAGCCGGATAACCCAATACTCCGTGCCGATTTTCGTGCAGGCCAGCCGCAGGTCGTTGCCCGCGCGCAGCCCCAACCGGCGCATCGTCTCTTCTTGCGCAATCGGGAAATCTCGTTTTATCAAGTCGGTCGGGGTTCCGCCGAACCGCTTTTTCAGCTTGCGCGGCTCGTAGGGCATGAACTCCTCGACAGGCAGCAGCCGCACCAGCGGGTCGTCGAATGGTTCGGCGGCGAATCCGAAGCCGTTGTCGCTCCATGCGTCAGCTTTTCCGGCCAGCCGCAAGCGGGCGAGACGGGCTTTGCGCAGGGCGACGTCGGGAACGGCCAGCCACCGGTAGCGCGACGGCTCGAAGCGTTGAGGCGGGGGCGGAACGGGGGCGTCCCACTGCGCGGCGAAACTGCCGCGACCGACCGCCGTGGCGATTACCTGCGGTGCCGCTTCGTCGGCATAGACCACCACCTCCTTGCATTCGTCGCCGACCGAGAGTACCTCGACGCGGCACGGCCCGAAGATGCGGGGCGCCTCGTCGATGTCGAACAGCGGCGAATTTTTCACACAGAGTTTCGGGGCCACTGCCCGCAACTGCGGCAGCAGTGCCACCACGTCGGGCGAGCAATCCTCCATGCGCACTAATTTCCGGCCGTCGGCGCTGCGGCGGTCGGGGTCGGCGTAAATCCAGTCGAACGATAGGCCGTCGCGTTGCAGGAAATCTTCTGCCGCGCTGTTCACTACCTCGATATTCGTAATCCCCAATCGCGAAAAATTCTCTGCGGCAACGGCGGCCAGCACGGGGTCGCGTTCGAGGGTCGTCACGCGGCGGAACCGGCGGCTCAACGCCCACGCATCGACGCCCAATCCGCACGTGAGGTCGAGCACCGTTTCGCCCTCGATGCGCTTGCAGCACGCACAGACCTCGCTCGACGCCTGCTCGAACGCGCGCGGCGGAAAGATGCAACCGACCGCTGCGAACGACGGCAGTTTGTGTCGGGCGCGCTGGCGGTATTTCACCTGCGTGGCGACCAAGCGGGCATGGGGCACATGCGCGTCGAGCGCAACCTCCAACGGGTCGCGCTCGCAAGCCTCGTCGATTGCCTGCCGCACGGCGGGCGACGACAGCAGTCGCAATTCTTCGGAATCCATCGTTTTTGCGGGGCGTCCGGTCGGGTTCCGGCCGCCAGTGCCGATTCCCGCGCTTGCTTAATGGGAATTTTTCTGCCAGATGAGGGCCGAAGCGCCGAGAATCGCGGCGTTTTTGCCTTGAATGCCGCTCGGCAACAGTTTGACCTTGTTCTTGAAGACCGACAGCATGTTCTCCTCCATGTACCACTGCGTGGGCTCGAAAATCAGCTTGCCGGCTTTCGACAGCCCGCCGAAGAGGAAAATCGCTTCGGGCGACGTAACTGTCACGGCATCGGCCAGCGCACGGCCCAGCATCTCGCCCGTGAAGCGGAAAGCCTCCAACGCAATGGGGTCGCCCTGCTCGGCGGCGGCCGACACCATCGAAGCGTCGAAATCGTCAAACGCGATGCTGCGCAGTTTGCTGGGTTCGTTCATCTTGGCCATCAGCTCGAAAACCGTGCGTTTGATGCCGGTCGCCGACACATAGGTCTCCAAGCAGCCGCGCCGTCCGCAGCCGCATTCGCGGCCGTTGCGTTCGGCGCACACGTGGCCGAACTCGCCCGCGAAACCGTCGTGGCCGTAAATCAACTCGCCGTTGGCCACGAATCCCGAACCGAGCCCCGTGCCGAGCGTAATCATGATGAAGTCGCGCATGCCTTTGGCATTGCCGTAAATCATTTCGCCGATGGTGGCGGCGTTGGCGTCGTTCGTGACGAGCACCTGCTTGTCTTGGAACCGGCGGGCGATGTCGGCCGCCAGCGGGAAGATGCGGCGGGCCGGGTCGGGATTCGTCTCGTCGGTGCGGAATCGCCACAGATTGGCCGGAATTTCGATAGTGCCTTTATGAAAATTGGCGTTGGGCGCGCCGATGCCGATACCGACCAGCTCGTAGTCGAACGACAGGCTGTCGGCCAGCGTGAGCATCGACTGGCACAAATCCTCGACGTAGGCGGGATAGTCCTCCACATAGGGATATTTTTTGGTCGAGATGACCGATTCGGCGTACAGGTCGCCGTTCTCGTCCACGAGTCCGAATGCGGTGTTGATGCCGCCGATGTCGACGCCGATAGCTAATTTTTTCATCCTTTTATTAGTTTTTTGATTATGTGCTGATGTATGTTTGGCAAAGCCAAAGTTACGAAAAATTCGCTAACCTCGAAGTTTTTTGCTAATTTTGGGTGCTGTAAAATACGGTCGGAAGCGACGACGACGGGCTGAACCGCAAAGCGGGCTGCCGCGTTGAACGACGCAGGAACATTCCGAATCCGCACAATCCTACATCGCGCTGATAAAAATGCAAACCAACGACCAACTGCTCGCGGCCATCGAAACCTATCTGGCCCAATGCGAATTGCCTGCCGAACCCGAACTGCTCTATGCTCCGATCGGTTATTCGATGACGGGCGGCGGCAAACGATTGCGCCCGATGCTGGTGCTGCTGGCCTGCGGATTGTATGCCGACGACGTGCGTCCGGCGCTTCCGGCTGCGGCTGCCGTCGAGATGTTCCACAACTTTACGCTCCTGCACGATGACATCATGGATCATGCCGCCGTGCGTCGCGGCAAGCCGTCGGTCTTCGCCAAGTGGGGCGAGAACGCGGCGATTCTTTCGGGCGACGCGATGCTGATTTGCGCCTACCGGCTGTTGGCCCAGAGCCCCGAAGCACGTTTGCCCGAATTATTAAAGGTCTTCAACGAAATGGCTTTGCAGGTGTGCGAGGGGCAGCAGTACGACATGGATTTCGAGCAGAAACCCAAAGTGTCGGTGGTCGAATACATGCACATGATCGAGTTGAAAACGTCGGTGTTGCTGGCGGGTTCGGCCGTCATCGGGGCCTTGCTCGGCGGGGCTTCGGAGGAGGATTGCCGCAAGTTGCAGCGGTTCGGCGTGGAGCTGGGATTGGCGTTCCAGTTGCAGGACGACCTGCTGGACAGCTACGGCGACGAACGGCTGGGCAAGGTCATCGGCGGCGACATCCTCGAAGGCAAGAAAACCTACCTGATGATTACGGCCATGAGCCATGCCGACGAGGCCGACCGCGAGGTGTTGCGTTCGACCTACCGCCGTGCGGATTTGTCCGACACCGAGAAAATCGCGGCGGTCAAGGCGGTTTACGACCGTTACGACGTGCCGCGTCTGACCGAACAGCAGATTTCGGTGCGGTTCGAGCGCGCCTTGTCGATTTTGGAGACGCTCGCCGCCGATTCGGCGCGTGTACAACAGCTCAAAATTTTTGCCGGAGGGTTGTTGGGACGCAAAAAATAAGATTCCGCCATGCTGCGTTCCGACATAGAAATCATGGCGCCCGTAGGCTCTTACGAGGCGTTGGCCGCTGCTATCGGGGCAGGGGCTGATTCGGTCTATTTCGGGGTCGGAAAGTTGAACATGCGTTCGGCGTCGGCGGCCAACTTCACGCTCGACGACCTCGCCTGCATCGTGCGCATCGCCCATGAGGCGGGGGTCAAGACCTATCTGACGGTCAACACGGTCGTCTATGAAGACGAAATCCGTACGGTGCATGAAGTCATCGACTGCGCCCGCCGCGAGGGGGTCGACGCCATTATCGCCACCGACATGGCCGCCATTCTGTACGCGCGCCGCATCGGGCAGGAGGTACATATCTCGACCCAAAGCAACATATCCAACTCCGAAGCCGTGCGTTTCTTCGCGCAGTGGGCCGATACGGTGGTGCTGGCGCGTGAGCTGACCCTCGAACAGGTGGCCGCCATTCATCGCGAAATCGTCGAAAACGATATTCGCGGGCCGCGCGGCGAGTTGGTCGAAATCGAAATGTTCGCGCATGGGGCGCTCTGCATGTCGATTTCGGGCAAATGCTACTTGTCGCTCTACGAAACCAACTGCTCGGCCAATCGGGGCGCGTGCCGCCAGCTTTGCCGACGCAAATACACGGTGCGCGACCGCGAAACCGGTGCCGAACTCGACATCGACGGACGCTATGTGCTGTCTCCCAAAGATTTGTGCACGGTCGACTTTCTCGACAAGATGCTTGCGGCCGGCGTGCGGGTACTGAAAATCGAAGGCCGTGCGCGCGGGGCCGAATACGTGAAACGGGTGGTCGAGACCTACGATGCGGCGCTGCGGGCAATCGAAGCGGGCACCTATACGCCCGAAGCGGCGGCCGGATACAAAGAACGGCTCGCGACGGTTTTCAATCGCGGATTCTGGGAGGGATATTATGCCGGACGTCCGGTCGTGGAGCACAGTCCGGCTTACGGGTCGTCGGCCACGCGGCGCAAGGTCTACGTGGGCAAGGTGACCAATTTCTACAAGAAAATTTCGGTCGCCGAAGTGCTGGTCGAAGCGGCTCCGCTCGCGGTCGGCGAGGAGATATTCTTCATGGGCCCCACGACGGGGGTGGCTGAACAGCGGCTTGAAGAGCTGCACGGGCCCGACGGCGAAGTCGTCGGGACGGTCGAACAAGGCTGCTTGTGCGCTATCCGCACGCCCGGTCTCGTCCGTCGCGGCGACCAACTCTACAAATTCCAGCTTTAAAAAAGCTGTTCTAAACGCGGTAACCCGTTGCTGTGCTCTCGACGGTCATCGTCGCTCTCACCGGTCTCTTTATAAAAACTTCGGTAACGGCGCAGGAACGTTCCGATGCTCGACAACCGCCCGCCGCGCTTAAAACGGCGTTCTTAACGCCGTGTACCTTTTGATGTCAAAAGGTACCGAAAACCATCCGCACGGTTTCACTTGCGGGCGTTTCAGTCAGCGACTGCTGAACGAACACGAAAGACTGCGCTTTTCGCACGTTCGTTCCGGGCGCTCCCGA
>CAMWYI010000084.1 GCA_947178455.1 uncultured Alistipes sp.
TTCAAGCAGAAGACGGCATACGCTATGTAGAGAGGTCTCGTGGGCTCGGAGATGTGTCTAAGACACACCATCGAGAAAGCCCAAGAGCACAAGATGTGGGAGAACGAGGAAATTAAAAACATGTTCATCGCTTTGGGCGTCACCATCGGCACGGAAGAGGACAGCAAAGCCCTGAATCTCGAAAAACTGCGCTACGACAAAATCATCATCATGACCGATGCCGATGTCGACGGCAGCCACATCGCGACGCTGATGCTGACGTTCTTCTTCCGCAAGATGAAAGAACTCATCGAGAACGGCCACGTCTACATCGCTACCCCGCCGCTCTATTTGGTGAAAAAGGGCAAGCAGGAACGCTACTGCTGGACGGACAAGGAACGCGATGAAGTGACCGAAGAGTTCGGCAAGGGCGCACATGTACAACGCTACAAAGGTCTCGGCGAGATGAACGCCCACCAGCTGTGGGAGACGACCATGAATCCCGAAACCCGCATCCTGCGCCACGTGACCATCGAAAACGCGGCCGAAGCCGACCGCATCTTCTCGATGCTGATGGGCGACGACGTGCCGCCCCGCCGCGAGTTCATCGAACAAAACGCGCATTACGCCAATATCGACGCATAAAACCGAAAGAAGAATTGCCCCGCTGCGGGCAATTTTTCTTTACCAAACGAAATAACATGAAAGTAACCGTCATCGGAGTGGCCGGCGGTACAGGCTCCGGAAAATCGACCCTCGTCAAACGTTTGCAGGAGGCATTCAAGCAGGAAGATGTCGTCACGCTGTGCCACGACTACTACTACAAGGCTCATCCCGAACTGACCTACGAAGAACGCACGAAGCTGAATTACGACCATCCGCAGGCATTCGACACGCAGATGATGGTCGAGCACATCAAGGCGTTGAAGGAGAACGTGCCTATCGAACATCCGGTCTATTCGTTCGTCGAGCACACGCGCATGCCCGAAACCGTGTGCGTAAAACCCTCGAAAGTCATCATCGTCGACGGGATTCTGATTTTCGAGAACAAGGAGCTGCGCGACATGATGGACATCAAGGTGTATGTCGATACGGATGCCGACCTGCGGCTGGCGCGCCGCATCCTGCGCGACGTTTGCGATCGCGGGCGCACGATGCAATCGGTCATCGAGCAATACACCACGACGGTGAAACCGATGCACGAGGAGTTCGTCGAACCGTCGAAAAAGTATGCCGACGTCATCATCCCCGAAGGCGGATTCAACTCGGTAGCGGTCGAAATGCTGATTCAGAACATCCGGTCGCTTATCGAACGGAACGACTGATTCGGCCGACGGTCGAACGTCCGAAACCGCAACGCTGAAAACGGCGGCTCCCGCCGGAGAATTGCGCGAAAATTGCAGCGGTTGAAATTCATTTTCATGCACCTTTTCTCGCCTCGCCATAGCCCGAACAATGTTCGGCTTTGGTCTCGGCTTATCGAAAACGTTATTATCTTTGTGGCATGGATTTCAAACTCGTATCGGACTACGCCCCGATGGGCGACCAACCCGAAGCTATCGGGCAGCTGGTCGGAGCCATCCGTCACGGCTCGAAGCACAACACGCTGCTGGGCGTAACCGGTTCGGGCAAGACATTCACGGTGGCGAACGTCATTGCGCAGCTGAACCGTCCGACGCTCGTATTGAGCCACAACAAGACCCTCGCAGCGCAACTCTATGGCGAATTCAAGAACTTTTTTCCCGAAAACGCCATTGAATACTTCGTTTCCTACTACGACTACTACCAACCCGAAGCCTATCTTCCGTCGACCGACACCTACATCGAAAAAGACCTCTCGATCAACGACGAAATCGAACGCATGCGCTTGAGCACCGTAGCGACGCTGCTGTCGGGACGGCGCGATGTGATTGTCGTATCGAGCGTTTCGTGTCTTTACGGTGCGGGTAATCCGGCGGATTTCCATGCGACGGCCATTCGCATCAAGGTCGGACAAGTAGTCAGCTATAAACATTTTCTCTACCAACTGGTCGAGGCGCTCTACACGCGCACGGAACGCGAGCTGGAACCGGCGACATTCCGCGTGAACGGCGATACGGTCGACATTATGGCCGCATTCGGCGAGTTCGGCAACCAATGCTTTCGGGTGATGTTTTTCGACAACGAAGTCGAAGCCATCCAAACCATCGACCCCGTAACGGGCCAACGCATCCACACGCTGGACGAACTGACGCTCTACCCCACGAGCCTTTTCGTGACGACGAAAGCCCGCATCGACTGTGCCGTACAACAAATCTATCTCGACCTCGGCAAGCAAATCGAATTTTTCGAGCGTGAGGGCCGCATGACGGAAGCGCAACGCATCAAACAACGGGTCGAATACGACCTCGAAATGATCAAGGAGCTGGGCTATTGTCCCGGCATCGAGAACTATTCACGCTATTTCGACGGACGCGCAGCGGGAACCCGTCCGTTCTGTCTGATAGATTATTTCCCCAAAGACTACCTGCTGGTCGTCGACGAAAGCCACGTCACGCTGCCCCAAGTGCACGCTATGTACGGCGGCGACCGCGCCCGCAAAGAAAATCTGGTCGAATACGGCTTCCGGCTTCCGGCGGCGAAAGACAACCGGCCGCTGACCTTTGCGGAGTTCGAGCAGTTGCAGGGTCCGTCGATTTATGTGAGCGCGACGCCGGCCGACTGGGAGCTGATGAAGAGCGAGGGCGTGGTCGTCGAACAACTCATCCGCCCGACGGGGCTGGTCGACCCGCCGCTGGAAGTACGCGTGACGCTGAACCAAATCGACGACCTCATCGAGGAAATCGACAAACGCGTAAAGCGCGACGACAAGATACTGGTGACGACCATCACCAAACGCATGGCCGAAGAACTGTCCAAATACTTCGACCGAGTAGGCGTGCGCAACCGCTACATCCACTCGGACGTGGACACGCTGGAACGCATCCAGATATTGGAAGACCTGCGGGCCGGAAGGTTCGACGTGCTAATCGGCGTGAACTTGCTGCGCGAAGGGCTCGACCTGCCGGAAGTGGCATTGGTGGCCATTCTCGACGCGGACAAGGAGGGATTTTTACGAAACGTGCGCTCTATCACGCAGATAGCGGGCCGTGCGGCGCGCCATTCGCAGGGCAATGTCATTCTCTATGCCGACAGCTGCACCGAGTCGATGCGCTATGCTATCGAGCAGAGCAACCGCCGCCGCGAAAAGCAGGTGCTCTACAACATGGAATACGAAATGCTGCCGCGCCGAGCACAGAAAAGCGGCACGGGGCAAAGCACGCTACTGGCGAACCGCACGCCGAGCGAATCCGCCGCATCGGTCGTCTATCCGCTCGGGCAGGAGCAACACTATCCGCTGGCGGCCGACGTGGCGAAGACCTACGAAGCGAGCGAAAATCTGGACGAACTCATCCGACGGGCCCGCGAAGATATGGAACGAGCGGCGAAATCATTGGATTTTTTGGCGGCGGCGCGCTATCGCGACCGGATGTACGAATTGCAGAAAATCAAAAAGGAGAGCGGCCGCTGACATTCCGTGTAAAACGGCTAAAAAGCGAAAAAGGCAATCCCGCACAGGGGATTGCCTTTCTGCTTTTCGGCACAACGATTACTGGTTGCTCTGCAACTGTTTGAAGAGTTCGTTGTACTTGGTGTGCTTCTCCATCATGCCCTCCTCGTCGCGCAGACGGAACGTGAGTTTTTTCAGATTCTCGACCGTATCGGGATCGTTGGGCTTCAATTCGAGCGCCTTTTCGAGCGGAGCAATTGCCTCCATGTAAATGGCATTGACGGCTTTCAACGCTTCGTCGAATTCAGCCGTACTGGTGGTCGACATCATATCGTTGAATTTCTGGTTCGCATCGTCGCCCTTGAAGATGTAGAACAAGCCCAAATAGAACTGACCCTCGAAATAATCGGGTTTGATTTCGGTTACCTTCTGGAACGAAGCGATGCTCTCGTCGAAGTTCTTTAATGCGTAGAAGATACGGCCGCGACCGAACCACAGGTCGATGTTCGTCGGGTCGTCGGCGATAGCGTTGTCGATCAACGATACCAAGTCGGCGGGGTCGCCCACGTTCTTTTCGCTCGTGTAGAGCTGCATCAGACCTTGCAGAATCAAATCGTTCTTCGGGTATTTAGCGATACCGGCCAACAAAGCATCCTTGCTCTTAATCAGCATGTCGGGATTCTCCTCGCGCTGACCGTAGTAGCAGTGGAAAAGATAGTAATAGATGCGGCCCTCTTCGTCGCTGTAACCGGCGTCGATAGCGCGTTCCAGATAATCGGCCCCTTTCTTGAAAGATGCCGGATGTTCGGAACCGTCGACGGTCATCGAAACGCCCGCGCTGTAAAGCAGAATCGGCTCGGGATTGTTGTAAGCAGGATGCGTCTCCATTTCGTAAGCCTGCGCAAAAGCCTTGCCTGCCTCGGCGAAATTGTGGGTCGCATAATTGACGTCGCCAAGCTGTTTGCAGTAGTTGATCAACTGCGTCAGGCCCTCTTTCACTTTCGACGCCGATTTCGGGTCGAGTTCGTAAGCCTTCGAGTAAGCCTCGAACGCCTTTTCGACGCTGTTTTTATAAACCTGCGAAGTCTCTTTCCAAGCAAACAACTTGCCGTTCTGGAAATAGGCCGTAAAATAAGGATAAACCCACGTCTCATAGGTTACGTTTCCAATCGTCTCCGTGCCTTTCGACTTCGGGTTGCCCATATTGGGCGTAAGCGTCAGCATGGCCGATTCCATGTTGCCGAACAGGTTTTTGGTCGGCTCGACGGTCGCTTCGTAGAACGTCTTGCCACGATTGATCCACGTAGCCGCTTTGGCCGCCTTTTTCGCGTCGGCGATGTCGGCATCGCTCTTCTCGATTTTGGCGAGAATCGCACTTTTGTTCACTTTCTGGGCCTGAACGGCAGGAACCGCGAGCAGCAGCGCCGCAAAGGCCGACAAAATCATCTTTTTCATAATCCGGTTATGTTAGTTGTTTTCTGTGTTGTCCATGGTTGCGGAAGCATCCGATCCGGCAGTCTGCGTCGTATCGCTGTCCGACGGAGCGACTTGGCCCTCCGCCGATGCGTTTTCGGCACCGTCGGCTGTCTCTTCCTCCTCCACGTGCGGCACGGCCATGACGGAAGCGATAGCGTCGCCCTCGCGCAAGTTGATAATCCGCACGCCCTGCGTCGCACGACCGGCCACGCGAATCTGCGACACGGCGGTGCGAATCGTGAGGCCCGAACGGTTGATGATCATCAAATCGTTGTCGTCCGTAACAGCCTGAATCGAAATCAGTTTGCCCGTCTTTTCGGTCACGTTGATAGTCTTGACACCCTTGCCGCCGCGATTCGTAATGCGATACTCGTCCAAATCGGTGCGTTTGCCGTAACCGTTTTCGCTCAACACGAGCACGTCCTGCTTCGAATCGGGTTCGACACAAATCATGCCTACCACCTCGTCGTCGTCCTCGATAGAGATACCGCGCACACCGGCACCGACGCGACCGATAGGACGCACGGTCGATTCGTTGAAACGAATCGCCTTGCCCGCTTTGGCTGCAATCAGCACTTCGGCCTGTCCGCTGGTGAGTTTGGCCTCGATCAACTGGTCGCCCTCGCGAATGACGATAGCGTTGACACCGTTCTGACGCGGACGCGAATAGGCTTCGAGTTTGGTCTTCTTAATCGTACCATCCTTGGTGCACATGATGATGTAGTTGCTGTTCACGTACTCCGCGTCGTTCAGACGTTTGACGTTGATATAGGCACGCACTTTGTCGTCGGGCTCGATTTGAATGACATTCTGAATGGCGCGGCCCTTCGACGAACGGGTGCCTTCGGGAATCTCGTAGACTTTGAGCCAATAACAGCGTCCCTTTTCGGTGAAGAACAACATCGTATTGTGCATCGACGCGACGTAGATGTGTTCGATGAAGTCCTCGTCGCGCGTGGCACTGCCCTTGACGCCGACGCCACCGCGATTTTGCGTGCGGTACTCGGTCAACGGCGTGCGCTTGATGTAACCCATGTGCGAAATGGTGATGACGACATCTTCGTCGGCGTAGAAATCTTCGGGGTTGAACTCTTCCGAAGCGTAAACGATTTCCGTGCGCCGTTCGTCGCCGTATTTCGCTTTGATTTCGAGCAACTCGTCCTTGACAATCTGCATCTGCAACGATTCGTTTTCCAGAATCTCCTGCAAATGGGCAATCAGTTTCATCAACTCGTCGCGTTCGGCGACCAGCTTGCCGTGTTCCAGTCCGGTCAAGGCGCGCAGACGCATCTCGATGATGGCCGAAGCCTGAATATCGCTCAACGAGAAACGCTCCATCATGGTCTGTTTGGCGATGTCGGGCGTCTGCGACGAGCGAATGATATGCACGATTTCGTCGATGTTGTCCTGCGCAATCAACAGACCCTGCACGATGTGCAGGCGTTCTTCGGCCTTGCGTTTGTCGAAACGCGCACGGCGCACGATAACGTCGTGACGGTGGTCGATGAAGTGCTTGATCAAATCGCGCATCGACAACAGATACGGACGACCGTTGACCAGCGCGATGTTATTGACGGCGAACGACGACTGCAACTGCGTATTCTTGAACAGATTGTTCAGCACTACGCTTGCGACGGCATCGTGTTTCAAAATCACGACAATCCGCAGACCGTTGCGGTCCGATTCGTCGTTGATGTACGAAATACCCTCGATTTTCTTCTCGTTGATCATGTCGGCGATTTTCTTAATCATCTCCGCCTTGTTGATCATGTAGGGAATTTCCGTGATGACGATGCACTCGCGACCGCTCGGCGTATGCTCGATTTCGGTCTTGGCACGCATGATGACGCGGCCGCGACCGGTCAGCATGGCCTCTTTCACCCCTTCGTAACCGTAAATGAGACCGCCCGTCGGGAAGTCGGGGCCCTTGACGTAGTGCAACAACTCCTCGCCCGTGATTTCGGGATTGTCCACGTAAGCGCAGCAGGCGTCGACCACCTCGCTCAAATTGTGCGGCGCCATGTTGGTCGCCATACCGACGGCGATACCGCTGGCACCGTTGACGATGAGCAACGGAATTTTGGTCGGCAGAACGGTCGGTTCGGGAATCGTATCGTCGAAGTTCAACGTCCAGTCGATGGTCTCCTTGTCGATGTCGGCCATCACCTCGTCGGTGATTTTCTTCATGCGGGCCTCGGTGTAACGCATGGCCGCCGGAGAGTCGCCGTCCATCGAACCGAAGTTGCCCTGACCGTCGACCAACGGATAACGCATGGCCCAATCCTGCGCCAAACGCACCATTGCGTCGTAAACCGACGAGTCACCGTGCGGGTGGAACTTACCGAGCACGTCGCCGACGATACGGGCCGACTTACGCGTGGGTTTATCGGAGTAAAGGTTGAGCTCGGCGCTCATATCGTAGAGAATACGGCGGTGTACGGGTTTCAAGCCGTCGCGCACGTCGGGCAGGGCGCGCGAAACGATGACCGACATCGAATAGTCGATGTACGCCGTCTTCATCTGTTCTTCGATGTTGATAGGGATGATACGCCCCGTCAAACCGGCATTTTTTTCTTCTTCCGTAAGCATTTGCTACTTTGGGTTTACGTCGTTATTAACGAACAAAAATACGATTTATTTTCGATTTGAGCAACTCCGCAATCGGAAAAACGCACGGTCTGTCGCAACATTTTTCGGCAAACGGTCGTTTTTGCCCTTTTTCGGGCGATTTCGCAGCACGAAAAAAATCTCCCGACCGACTGTCGGGAGAAATTCGGGTTGCGGCGATGCGCGAACCCACGAAAACCGCCTTTTTCAAGGCAGCAGCTATCAACGAAAATCTATCAACTCGTAAGCGGGATAATCCGCCGCACGACAAACGGGGAACGGTGCCGCGGATTTCGCGAACGACCGGATAAC
>CAMWYI010000085.1 GCA_947178455.1 uncultured Alistipes sp.
GTGCGATTCCCGCGAACGCCCGATTGCGAAACAGAAACTGAACAACAACCAATTAACTCATTTATGAAAAACTTATTGAAGTCGAGTCTCGTGCTCGCATTTGCTGCGCTCGCCCTGTCGAGCTGCAACTGCTTCAAGGAGATGGCGTTGAACCGCGACGAGGTCAAAGTTGCCGTCGTTCCCGAAGTACTCGCCCTGAACAACGGTGTCATCGCCGCCGACATTCAGGTGAAGATTCCGGTAGAGTATTTCAATGCCAAAGCCATTGCCAAAGTAACCCCCGTGCTGGTATTCGAGGGCGGCGAACTGGCCGGTGCCCCGTACTACTATCAGGGTACGAAAGTGGACGAGAACTATACGGTCGTCGATACGAAGACCGGCGGACAGTTCGTTCAGCACGTCGAGTTCCCGTACGATTCGCGTATGGATCAGTGCGAACTCCAGCTGCGCGTCGAAATCAAATGCCCCAGCGGCAAGTGCAAGGAGTTCACGCTCGTAAACCTGCAAGACGGTGCGATTCCGACCAAGAAAGAGGCTGAAATTCTGGCCGGCGACGACGCTGCTGCCAAAATGGAGCTCGCTCAGTCGTTCGGTCTGACGGTCGCTTACGGTCTGAACAAATTGCAGAAAGACCTGAAATACGGCGACGTCATGGCTCCGATGGCCAGCAACTACAAACGCGTGACGACGGTCGTGAACAAGACCGACCTGCTCTATGCAATCAACTCTTCGCAGGTAACGAAGAAGAACGAGCGCAAAGCCGACCTCGGCGAGTTCAAGGCCGACGTCAAAGAGAAGATGGGCAACGACCGCGCAACGCAGAACATCGCTGTGAAGGGTTACGCTTCGCCCGATGGTCCGGAGAAATTCAACGACAAACTGTCGAAGGCTCGTAGCGAATCGGGTAAGAAAGTCGTAGCCAAATTGCTGAAAGGCACGGGTCTCGATGTCGACGCTGCCGCTTACGGCGAAGACTGGGCCGGTTTCAAAGAGCTGGTCGAGAAATCGAACATCAAAGACAAGAACCTGATTCTGCAAGTGTTGAGCCTCTACAACTCGTCGGCACAGCGCGAGAGCGAAATCAAGAACATGTCGGCTGTTTACAACGAGCTGAAAAGCGAAATTCTGCCCGAATTGCGCCGCGCACAGATTGTCAACAGCACCG
Organism: uncultured Alistipes sp.; assembly: GCA_947178455.1. Classification (GTDB taxonomy): domain Bacteria; phylum Bacteroidota; class Bacteroidia; order Bacteroidales; family Rikenellaceae; genus Alistipes. The sequence goes on from CAMWYI010000085.1 coordinate 1,166, forward strand.
ATATTCAGGGCAAAACCGACGCTGAAATTCTGGCTGCGCTCCGCAACGGCGGCGAACTGACCGTCGAGGAGTACCTCTACGCTGCCGAATCGCTGGTCAACGGTGCTGCAGAGCAGGTTGCCGTGCTGACCGCCGCATCGAAGAAATACAACGATGCCCGCGTATGGAACAACCTCGGTATCGCACAAACGAAAGCCGGTGACGCAGCTGCTGCGTTGGATTCGTTCGCAAAGGCTGCCAAACTGAACTCGTCGGCCGATTTGAACAAGAACCTCATGCTGGCTAACTTGGCCAACGGCAACACCGCCGAAGCCAAGAAATACGCTGCTGCAACGGATGCCGAAGGCAAAGCCGCTTATGCCGCTGCAACGGGCGACTATCAGGCTGCCAAGAACGGTTTGACCGGTTACAATCAGGCTGTTGCTGCTGTGATGAACAACGACCTCGCAACGGCGAAGAAAGCCATTGCCAACGACACCACGGCCGATGCCGACTACCTGCGTGCCGTTATCGCAGCTCGCGAAGGCGACAAGGCTACGGCTCAGGCTCAGCTGAAGAGCGCAGTATCGAAGAATCCCGAGCTGGCTGCCAAAGCTGCCAAAGACGCAAACCTGAAAGATATTCAGTAATTTTCAGCGATGCGTGTTCGGAATCGTTCCGAACATCGCAAGCCCGAACCCTGCGTTCGGGCTTTTTTTGTTACTGTGCGGGGCTTGTGGTCGCAGGGCGACGGTTCCGGCGACCGTGCAGGCCCGGCGTGGTTGGATTGCGCGCGAAACCGGTTTTTCGGACAGGCGGCGGTAAGGAAAATTTGCTTATCTTTACCGTGATTTACAATCCTAACACACGCCATGCCCCGAATCGACATAGCTGCCGTATTGTCCGAAAAAGCACCGCGACTGGCCCGTTGGATTCCGCGTCCGGCCATCGAGTGGCTGCGGCGTACGGTGCGCGAAAAGGAAATCAATCACATCATCGACGCTTATTGGTCTTTGCCGCCGCAGGAGTTCATCCGCGCCTGCTTCGCCGAGTGGGGCGTTACCTACGAAATGCAGGGCCTCGACCGTCTCGACTCGCACGGACGTTATCTGTTCGTCGCGAACCACCCGTTCGGCGGAATGGACGGCATGATGCTGGCCGACGAACTGATGACCCATTTCGGCGACGTGCGCGTGGTGGTCAACGATTTGCTGATGCACGTCGAGCCGCTGCGGCCGTTGTGGCTGCCCGTCAACAAGCACGGGGCGCAGAATGCCGGCTATGCCCGACGCATGGAGGAGGCTTTTTTCGGCGACATGCCGATTCTGACCTTTCCGGCCGGACTGTGCTCGCGCCGCATCGACGGACGAATCGCCGACACCGAATGGAAAGTCAATTTCCTGAAAAAAGCCTACGCTTCGCAGCGGCAAATCGTGCCGTTGTTCGTCGAGGGGCGGCTTTCGGATTTCTTCTACCGCCTCGACCGGTGCCGCAAGGCTTTGGGCGTCAAGTTCAACATCGAAATGCTGTGGCTGCCGGACGAAATGTTTTCGCAGGCGGGCAAACACTTCCGCATCGCGGTCGGCGAGCCCGTGTCGGTGGCGGAGTTGCAGTCGCTCGGTTCATTGCGCGAACAGACCGAGTATATTCGTAAAAATACCTATTTTTTGGAAAAAACGCTCGGACAGCCATCGGCATCCCGCTAAAAAGCGTACATTTGCAGGTGAACCATGTACGCGTAACCGACAAAGATGCAACCGAACGAAATAAAACCGATCGCGCCTCCCGTCGCACGGGAGCTGCTGAAAGCCGAACTGACCCCCGAACGGAAAGTCCGCGAGACGAACAAGGCCGCCAACGAAATCTATGTCTTCGCAGCGGCCGACTGCCCCGCGTTGATGCGCGAAGTGGGGCGTCTGCGCGAGGAGGCTTTCCGCCGTGCGGGCGGCGGCACGGGTTGCGAGGTCGACATCGACGCCGAAGATTTGGCCGAAGACGGCTATTTCCAGCTCATCGTGTGGGACCCTGCGGCCGAAGAAATCGTCGGCGGATACCGTTTCATCGTTTGCACGACCGAACACCCCCGACACCTCTCGACGGAGCACTATTTCCGGTTCAGCGACCGCTTCCGCCGCCGCTACCTGCCGCGTACTATCGAGTTGGGCCGTTCGTTCGTGCAGTGCGCCTATCAGGCGCGGCAGAATCCCAAGAGCCTTTACGCGCTCGATAACCTGTGGGACGGGCTGGGGGCGCTGGTCGTGCTCAATCCGCGCTCCAAATACCTGTTCGGCAAGGTGACGATGTACACCTCGTACAAGACCGTAGCCCGCAATGCGTTGATTTGGTTCCTGCGCCGCTACTTCCCCGACCGTGAAGGACTGGTCGAGGGCATCCATCCGCTGACGCTCGACTTGGACGACCCCTACTACGAGCAGCTGTTCACGGGCGCGAACTACATGGAAAATTACCGCATCCTGATTCAGAAGATACGCGAATTCAACGAAAACATACCGCCGCTCATCAACGCCTACATGAATCTTTCGCCCTCGATGCGGGTGTTCGACACGGTGTCGAATCCCGATTTCGGCGGGGTCGAGGAGACGGGCATTCTGCTGACCATTGCGGACATCTACCGCGACAAAAAGCTGCGCTATACGCGCTGGAAAGGGTGGCGGGCCAATCTGAAACACCGTCGCGAGGAGTTCTCGGAGCGGTTGCGGGCCCATTTGGAGGGGCTGAAAAGCCCGTTCAAACGCGACCTGCACGATTGACTTCCGAAAGCAGGCGCGGTTTTTGTTTCGTCAGCGTGCAAAAACGATTCGGAACTATGAAAAACTGGTGGAAACGGGGCGTCGTGTTCGCCCTCGTCGGGATGTTGTCGGCCGTCGGGCCGCTTGCGGCGCAGGTGCGCTTCGAGACGGGTTCGACCGATTCGGTGCGCCGCATGGCGCAGCAGCAGGGCAAGCTGGTCTTCATCGACCTCTATGCCGACTGGTGCCCGCCGTGCCGGTCGATGGAACGGTCGGTCTTTTCGCGGGCGGAGGTCGCCGAATTCATGGCGCGCAACTTCGTGGCGGCGAAATACAACGTCGACCAGACGCTGGGCCGCGAGTTGCTGGGCGAATACGGGCGCGGGTCGATTCCGCTTTACTTGGTTTTCGATACCGAAGGCACGCTGTGGGGCCGCATCGAGGGGGCGTCGTCGGCCGATACATTCGTGAAAAATCTGCGCAGCGTCATCGACCGCTACGAAAAGCGGGAAAAGAAATAGCACGGCTTCCGTCGGCCCGAAAAGCCGTGACGGCCGGTTTTTAAGCAGGGGTTTAGGCCGGTGTCAGCGGGCCGTGTAGACCACCTTTTTGGTCTCGAAAAACTCCTCGTCGAAAAAATCCGAAATGGCGTGGACATCCCACCGTTTGCCGGTCAGGGCCAGTTCTTCGGCCAAATCGCCTCCTTTGAGATAGAGAATCCCGTTGGGCAGCGTTCCGCGCTGCCCTCGTTCGATTTTGTTCCAGACCCACTGCACGAACTGGGGCATGGCCGTGACGGCGCGCGAGACGACATAATCGTAACGTTCGGCGAGCGTTTCGACCCGCACGCAACGCGGCTCGACGTTGTTCAGTCCGAGCGCGGAGACGACCCCCTCGACGACCGTGATTTTCTTGCGAATGGAGTCGGCGGCGGTGAAACGGGCTTCGGGAAAGAGAATCGCAAGCGGCACGGACGGAAAACCGCCGCCGCATCCGACGTCGAGAATCCGCGCACCGGCGTCGAAAGCGCACACTTTGGCGATAGCCAGCGAATGCAACACGTGGCGCAGGTAGAGCTGGTCGAAATCCTTGCGCGACACGACGTTGATTTTGGCATTCCACTCGGCGTAAAGGTCGAACAACGCGGCGAAACGCTCGCGCTGTAACGGCGTCAACTCGGGAAAGTATTTTATTAAGAGGGTGTGCATCGCTGTCGGTTTGGGATGTATCAGAAGAGGGTGTGCATCGCTGTCGGTTGGGGAGGGTCAGAGGAGGGTGCGCATCGTCTGCTCGTGTCGGGCGGCACGTCGATTCGCTCGGTTTCAGTTTTCGTTTTGAATAAACCGGCACATCTGTTCGCGGGCGCGGTGGATTTGGGTTTTCACGGTGCCCAGCGGCACGGCCAATTTCTCGGCGATTTCTTCGTAAGATAGTTCGTCGAAAAACCGCAGCACAATCAACTGCCGGTAACGCGGCGACAACCGTTCGAGGTACCCCTCGATTTGCGAACGCTGTTGCAGGCTGATGACCCGTTCTTCGGGCGTCGGCGCGAGCGACGCGGGGGCCGTGAACCGTTCGTCGATCGAGAGGTCGTCCTGCTGCCGGCGCACGAAGTCGATGAACGTATTGCGGGCGATGGTGTAAACCCATTGCCCGAACGTGTACTCCGCCCGATAACGGTGCAGATTGATATAAACTTTGATGAATGTTTCTTGCAGCAGATCATCCACGTGGCTCCGGTTGCCGAGCCGCTGCGCCAGCAGACGGCGGATAGCGTCGCGGTAGCGGTTGAAAAGATGCTCGAATGCTCCGTCGTCGCCTGCGAGCACCAGTTCGACCAGCCGCCGGTCGTCGGCCACGAGATAATCGGCTATCTCCATACGCGGACGTCTTTGCGGAGCAACGACAGCGAGAGCAGCAACGACCAGCAGGGGCTGAACAGGTCGTAGAGGAAGTAAGCCAGCAGCATGCTGCTTTCGCCGAGCCGCTGGGCGATGCGGCGCACCTCGATGATGACCGCCAAGTAGCGCAGCAGGAGCAGCAGCACTGCGGCGAGTTTGTATTCGAGCGGCATGACGGCTATGGCGCACAGCACGGCCAAGAAAAAGAGTACGCGCGAACCGACCTCCCACTGGGTGTAGTTGCGCACGGCATGCGGATAGAACCGGTGGGCCGAAGCGTAATAACGCAGCCGGTTGAGCCACCAGCCCATTCCGCCCCATGTTTTTTCGCGCAGGGTTGCCTGCGGCGTGAGGATGACGCTCACGTTGTCGCGGGTCATGACCTGCTGCATGAACAGGTCGTCCTCGCCGATGTTCATGTTGAGCTGGCCGAATCCGTTGGCTCCGAAGTAGATTTTTTTCGTGAAGCCGAGGTTGTGGAACGTGCCGCGATAGGGGCGGCGGGCAATGGCGCGGGCGAGCCACGAGGCCGAGTGCATCATCCGCCACGTGCGCATGAAGCGGTTTTTCGGCCCTTTTTCCTGTTCCACGCCGCAGTAACCCACCACGATGTCGCCGCGCAGGAATCCGCGCGCCATGAGCGAAAGCCAGCGGTCGGATTGCGGGCAGGCGTCGGTCGAGGTGAAAATCATGCAGTCGTAATGGGCCGATTTGATGCCGACGTTGAGCGCCATTTTGCGCGAAATGGGAAAACGGGGGTCGAACAGAATTTTCGAGGTGTAAATCTGCGGGAACGAATTTTTCAGCCGCAGCAGGTCTTCGTAGAAATCGTTGTCCTGTCCCACGTAGACGATGACCACTTCGTAGGCCGGATAGTTCTGGGCCAGCAGCAGCGGCAGCCGTTCTTCGACGAACGTATATTCTTCGGCGAACATCGGCACGATGACCGACACGGGCGGTTCTTTTTCGCGGATTTGCGTGCGGCGGTTGTTCCGGTACGAAGGAATCCGTCCGTACGAGAAGACGTAATAATAGAATTGTACGCCGAACAATACCAGCAGAATGCCTGCAAGTGCGACTCCCTGCCAGCCGTAGGCGGCCAAAAACGGTTCCAAAAATTGTTCCATAATGATAATGGTGTGCGTATTCCGATGCGCGCGGTGCGGTTTTCGTGCCGACTTCCGCCTTTGGGACAAAGATACAAAAAGCCGAAAGCAATGCCAAATTTATTTGAGCATTGCTTTCGACGATACAGCCAAAAGAAAGAAAAGCTGGCAAACTTTGCAAGTATGTCTTTGTATCTGTTGAGAAAACGCGTGGAAAAAAATTCCCCGTTCTCTACTTTTTAAGAACTTTATGTTGCTTATACATTGAGGTGCTCTAAAATTAGGCCTTGAATTTATTTTCGGAATACTCCTTTGATTTTTTGCCAAACGTTGTATTGCCACTGGCGGCGCAGTCGCATTTGTTCGATATTTTCCATCGTCTTGCGGTTCGGGTCGTGGTATGCGCCACGTTCACGCAGCCAAATTGTATCGCGGGCAAGTGTGTCTACCAAAATGTCAGAACCCCACGTGTGCCGATAAAACGTGCTTCGGTAATTGCTGGCTGTCGAATCCGCAGGAGTCAGCACGCAAATATCCTCTGTGTCGTTAAATCCCCAAAAAGAGGTTCTTGCAAACCCATAAATAGGCCAATAGCGATTCGAAAAGGTCTCGGCTGCGGGTGTTCGTCCCATATAAATGCCGTATGTAGCCTCATCGGCAAACCAGACTATCGGCATGGCCATCGCAAAATCGAGCCACAGAACAGCGGTCCAGAGGGCATTTTTTCCACAGGTTGAGAACCGTTCGGCGCGTAAGTTACGCAGGAAAATCGGCAATAGCGAAGCCAGTAGTACAAAACAGAACGGCATATAGACCAGCCAATTATGATAGATCGACCACGATAGATATTCCACCTTGTACCAAAAGACAACCGACGCAGATACCAGCACAAAGAGGGCGATAAAGAGTTGTCTAATCGGTTTTGCCAATTTACGGATGTTGAACCAAATCACTGTGAGTGCAATCAAAAAGGCCCAAATGCCTGCAATCGTATT
>CAMWYI010000086.1 GCA_947178455.1 uncultured Alistipes sp.
ACGTCCGGGTGCCCGCCGCGAGGTAGTCGAGAGCTACATCAAGCGTCTGAAAGAGATGGAGGACATCGCGCTGTCGTATCCGGGCGTCGTGAAGACTTATGCTATTCAGGCCGGTCGCGAGCTGCGCGTTATCGTCGGGGCCGACAAGCTGACCGACCAAGAATCGGAGGGCCTGTCGCACGACATCGCCAAGAAGATTCAGGACGAAATGACCTACCCGGGGCAGGTGAAAATCACGGTCATCCGCGAAACCCGCGCCGTGTCCTATGCCAAATAGTCCGTAGGCGATTATGAAAAAAGCGGTCGGCGAATTTCGCCGACCGCTTTTTTTATGCGAGTGGAGGAGTACCGTTTCAGCGCGTCGGGCGGGCGAACTTGCGGAATACCAGCCATGCCAAGCAGCCCAGCGAGGTGCCGACCAGCGTGCCCCATGCGATGTCCATCGGGAAGTGCTTGGCCAAATAGATGCGCGAATAGCAAATCAAAAGCGTGCAAAGGGTAATCAGCACGGTGAACCAACGCCGACGAATCGCCAGTCCCGAAAACACGGCCAGCGAAACGACCGTCGCGGCATGTGCCGAGACCGTGCCGTAGTGTCCGGTTGCGGCTTTGACGGGAACGTGCACGGCCCAGTCGCCCGGCAGACCGGCTTTGCGCAGCGCGACCAGCGAATCGGGCGTAATGGCGAGCCCTTCGAGTTCGGGGGTGAACATCGGCCGCCAGCGCGGCTGGAAGTCGCCCAGCAACCCGTATCGGCCCAGCAGTCCGTTGGCCTTAAAGATGCCGCACACGATGTCCGACAACCCGATAGCCGCAATCATCAACACGAAGAACAACACCATGTTGCGCCACCCGTATTTCCGTCCGATGAGCCAGAGAATCAACACATAGAGCGGAATCCACATGGGCGTGCCGGAAATCGCGAACATCAAGCGGTCGACCGTCGGGCCGCCGTCGAAATTGAGTGCCAGAAACAGGTCGTGGTCGAACGTATAATTTACCCCGAACATATTTTTATTAATTAGGTTTTGCGGTTTACAACCTTATCGTCGCTCCCGACCGTTTTCTTAAAAACGGTAACGGCGCAGGGTGCGTTCGATGCCGAACGACCGTCTTTCGCGCTTAAATCGGCGTTCTTAACGCCGATTTATCAAAATGCTTCGGAGGCGGTGAAGAGGAATGCCGACGAACGTTTGCGGTCCCAAGGCAATTCCTTGTTGCCATGCACGCCCCAGCCGTAATCCAACCGGATGTTCATCCCTTTCTTGAACTCGAACCGATAGCCGACGCCGAAGCTGTACAGCGTGTTTTTCCATTGGAATTTGTCGGTGCCCCATACCTGTCCCACGCCGAACCAGCCCGACACGCCGTGACGACGGTAGATTTTCTGCCGCAGTTCGGCTTGCGTTTCGACCAGCCGTTTGTCGCGGTAGCGGCCCTCGTAGTAGCCGCGCATGCGCGACATGCCGCCCAACTTGGCATAGAGGTGCCACGAGGGGGTGCCGATGATGAAATCGGCATAGAGGTCGTAAGCGAGCACCGCCCCTTTCCACAGCTTGCGGTAGGCATCGAACGTCAGGGCGATGCGTCCGAAATCGCGGCGCGTGTTGCCCAGAAATTCGGGGTACCACATCGCTTCGGCCTTGACGAATACGCCGCGTGAGGCGTTGTAGGTGATGTCGCGCGAGTCGTATTGCAGAAAAAGTCCGATGTTCGCGTTGAACGCATCGGGATTGTCGCCCGTGTCGCGGATGTAGTTCGAGAACGGGTCTTGCAGGGCCGGATTGTAGCGTCCTTCCTGCCATAAGTCGTAGAGTTCGCCGAGCGAGCCGCCCGGATTTTCCATTGTGCCGTTCTTGATTTTTTCCAGCGTGGCTTCGATTCCCGAACTGTTGTATTTCGCACCGGTGTAGTCCACGCCTGCACTGACGCCCGCGTAAAGTCGTCCGACGATAGCCCGGCAATACGAAGCCCGCACGATGCCCATCGTGGTGGTTAGCTTTTGGACGTATCCCGCTTTCCCCGCGTTGTAGCCGATGCCGTAGAACGCACCCGGAAAATAGACGAACGCGCCCGAGTAGCTGACCCGCTGCTTGTTGTGGTTGAAGATGTTATCGCCGCTGAAACGCAGCAACACGAATTTCTGCGTCGTGACGTTGCCGTAGATAGAGATGTTCGACGGGGCCGTAATCGAATCCGTGCGGTCGAGCCGATACAGACCCGCGAGCAGGAATCCGATGCCGAACCCGACATCCGACGAGTAGTTGGGGCCCGGCGCGATGCTCCAGTCGATTTTCTTCTCGAACGTGCGGTCGACATTCGACCGGTCGAAGTAGTCGAAAATCCGGCGGATGAAGCCGTGTTTGGGTTCGACGGCAAGCGTGTCGGCCGCCGTGCGCAGTCGGGCGTCGATGCCGTCGGGTTGCGCGAGCTCTCTGCTGGGAACAGTCCGTGCGCTCTCGTCGTCGAGGGATTGCGCGACGAGCGCCGTTGGACCGAGCAACAGACAGAGTAAGACGAAGACCGAAAAGCCTGTTTTCATTTCTGTTCGGGCATAATGCCAATCAAAGGTAGCGATTATTTCGTGCCGTGCAAAATTTTTTCGCCGTCGGCGGCCGATTGGCGACATAATGATGAAAAGACCCGACTTTTCGGGTCGGGTCTTGCGTGAAAACGGTGCTTTCGGGCGGGGTTATTTCCAGCCCAATTTTTTGCGAATCTCTTTCGGTACGGCGTTGCGGTTGACCATGATGTCCATGGTCTTGTACGCCACGAACGGACGCGAGAAATACCAGTAACCGTTGTAGGGCGGACGGGCGTCCCACGAGTTCTGCACCTTGTAGTAGCGGTTGCCGGCTTGGTCGACCGCCGTGCCCACGATGACCATACCGTGATCGTCGGTCGTTTCGTAGTTGTCGTAGGCTTCCTGCCGCATCTCCTGCGTGATGACGCGCTCCTTGCCCGGTTTGTCGAACTTGTAGAGGGCCGCTTCCTTTTCGGCGGGCGTCAGTTTGCCCCACTTCTCCGCTTCGGTCGCGTCCATGCCGTCGAGGTCGGCTTCGGGAACGATGCCGATGGCTTTCGTGCGGCTGAATCCCTTTTCGCTCACGTCGGTGCCCCATGCGATGGTGTAGCCGTTGGCCAGTGCGTTGTCGATGACCGTCATCATCTCGTCGAGCGGCAGGTTCCATACCGACGCCCACATCCAGTTGTCGGGCACCTCGATGATGAACGGCCGGTAGAACGGATGATGCGTGAACGAAGCCAGCGCTACGTAGTCGTCGAGGTCGATAGGCAGCGATGCCGCGAACTCGGCGGGCGTGTATTCCTTGCCGTCGTGGGTGAATTTCTCCGGCACGGGGCCGAAGTATTCGTCCAGAATGGCGTTGTAGCCGCGTTTCCATGCCGTCGAAAGGGGACGCCCCGTGCGTTCGGCGGCCGAAATGACGGCATCCAGATAGGCCGTCAGCACCTTGGTGAGTTCGTGGAAATCGGGCTTTTCGGTGCCGTAGTTGAGGCCCGGATAGACCTCGAACGGCACGATGCCGTGCGCGCGGATGCCCTCCGTCACATCGTGCGCCGCACCGCCTTCGGCGAAGTTGAGCTTGCCGTGCAGACGGACGTATTTTTCGGCTTTGTCCATGAACGAGTGGCGCACGATCCACATCTCCGAAAGATGCAGTTCGGGGCCGCCGGCCTTGATGATTTCGTCTTCAAGAAAAGTCATGGTCGAGAAGCACCAGCAGGTGCCGCTGCGGTGTTGGTCTTTGACGGGGGTCGTGCGGACGACGGTTTCGTCGGTGAAGCGGTAGCCTTCGTCTTTTTTCGGCTCGGTTTCGGGCGTCTGCGCCAGTGCGATGCACGCCATGCCGAGCGACAGCAGGGTCGGGATGATTCGTTTCATGGTATCGGGTTTGAATTTTTGAAATCGATTGGGTCAGCGGATGAAATTGGTCATGATTCTCGGTTCGGCTTCCGGTGCGGATTCGGGGTGCAGACTGCGGAGCATCCATGCCATGTTGCGTCCCAGCATGCGCATGGTTTGCAGCCCTTCGGTGTCTTGCACCGCTTCGCCGGGAAGCCGGCCGTGCACGCTGTTCCAGTATTGCGACGATACGACGGGCATATTGTTGATAGTGAAATACTTGTTCAGCCGGTCGAATACGGCGCTCGCCCCTCCGCGACGGCATACGGCGACCGCCGCACCGGGCTTGTATTGCAAATGACGGCCGCACGAGTAGAACAGCCGGTCGAGCAGGGCGCACAGCGAACCGTTGGGGCCCGCGTAGTAGGTCGGCGACCCGATGACCAGCCCGTCCGTCGTTCGGACTTTCTCGCACAATGCGTCGTAGAGTTCGTCGTGGAATACGCAGCGTCCGAGTTCCGCACATTTGCCGCAGGCGATGCACCCGCGCACGGCCTGCGTGCCGAGCGATAGGATTTCGGTCTGAACGCCTTGTTCTTCGAGCGTTTTCGCCACTTCGGACAAGGCGATGCTGGTGTTTCCGTGCGTGTGCGGACTGCCGTTAATCAGGAGTACGTGCATGTCGATAGCTATTTTTTCGAGTTCGCGACGATTTTGCGGCATTCTTCCAGCGTCAGTTCTTCGGGTTTCGTGCCGCGCGGAATGCGGTAGTTCTTGCCCTTGCAGGCGATGTAGGCTCCGTAGCGGCCGTTCTTGACCACCATGTCGGGGTCTTCGTCGAACGTGCGTAGCGGCTTGTTCTTGTTGGCGTCGGCTTCCTGACGGGCCCGAAGCAGCGCAACGGCACGTTCGAGGCCGATAGTATAAGGGTCGTCCTCCTTTTGGAGCGAGGCGAACAGCTTGCCGTGACGCACGTAAGCGCCGAAACGTCCGATGCCGATGGCGACATCTTCGCCCTCCAACTGACCCACCGTGCGCGGCAGAGCGAAAAGTTCCAGCGCCTCCTCCAAGGTAATGGATTCGATGAGCTGGCCCTTTTTCAGCGACGCATAGCGTCCTTTTTCGCCCTCCTCGCCTTCGATTTCGACCATCGGGCCGTAGCGGCCGATGCGGGCCTTGACCGTGTGGCCCGTCTTGGGGTCGGTGCCCAGTACGCGGGTCGACTGGCTGCGGCGGTCGGTCTGCTGGTCGATCGCCGTGTCGACCATGTCGTGGAACGGCCCGTAGAAGTCGCCGATCATCTTGTGCCACGTGATGTCGCCTTCGGCCACGCGGTCGAACTCCTTTTCGACGTTGGCCGTGAAGTTGTAGTCGATAATCGGTCCGAACTGCGCTTCCAGATAGTCGTTGACCACCATGCCGATGTCCGTCGGCGACAGGCGGTTTTTCTCCTTGCCGACGTTTTCGGTCAGCTGCTTGGCCGTAATCCGGTCGCCTGCGAGGGTCAGTTGTGTGTAGCCGCGTTTCTGTCCCTCTTTGTTCTGCTTGACCACGTAGCCGCGATTGATGATGGTCGTAATGGTCGGCGCATAGGTCGACGGTCGGCCGATGCCCAGTTCTTCGAGCCGCTTCACGAGCGAAGCCTCGTTGTAGCGGGCCGGAGCCTGCGTGAAGCGTTCCGTCGCCGTGATTTGGGACGATTCCACGCGGTCGCCAGCCGCCATTTTGGGCAGTACGCCTTCGCCGCTTTCCGTCGTCATGTCGTCGTCGGTCGATTCGGAATAGAGCCGCAGGAATCCGTCGAAGCGGATGACCTCGCCCGTCGCGACGAACGGATGCGTATCGCCGCTCATATTGATCGTTATGGTCGTGCGGTCGATTTCGGCGCACACCATTTGCGAAGCGACCGTGCGCTTCCAAATCAGGTCGTAGAGTTTCTGCTCGGCCGCCGTGCCCTCGATGCGCTGCCGGTCGATGTACGACGGACGAATGGCCTCGTGGGCCTCCTGCGCGCCTTTGGTCTTGGTCTTGTAGTTGAACCAACGGGAGTATTTCTCGCCGTAGAGTTTTACGATTTCGGCTTTGCATTGGGCGAGGGCCTGCTCCGAGAGGTTCACCGAGTCGGTACGCATGTAGGTAATCAGACCCTGCTCGTAGAGCCGCTGTGCGACGGACATCGTTTGCGATACCGACATGCCCAGTTTGCGGCCCGCCTCCTGTTGCAGGGTCGAGGTCGTGAACGGAGCCGCCGGATAGCGCTGGGCGGGTTTTTCTTCGGCTTTGGCTACGGTGAACTCGGCGCCGATACATTTGGCGAGGAAGGCTTCGGCCTCTTCGCGCTGGGCGAAACGGGTCGACAACTCTGCCTTGAAAATCGTTCGGGCGGGGTCGTTCGCGGCGTAGAATTGGGCCACGACCCGATAGTAGGGGGTCGATTGGAATGCGATGATTTCGCGTTCGCGTTCGACCAGCAGCCGCACGGCGACCGACTGCACGCGACCGGCCGAGAGCGACGGCCGTACTTTTTTCCACAGCACGGGCGATAACTCGAATCCGACCAACCGGTCGAGCACGCGCCGCGCCTGCTGGGCATTGACCAAGTTCATGTCCACCGTACGGGGATGCTCGATAGCTTCGAGAATGGCCCGTTTGGTGATTTCGTGAAAGACGATGCGTTTCGTCGTATCGACCGGGAGCCCCAACACTTCGGTGAGGTGCCATGCGATGGCCTCTCCTTCGCGGTCTTCATCGGATGCCAGCCATACGGTCTTCTTCTCGGCCAGCTTGGCCAGTTCGGCTACGAGTTTTTTCTTGTCCGCCGGAATCTCGTACACGGGGCGGAATCCCTCCTTGATGTCGATGCCCAAGTCCTTTTTGGCGAGGTCGCGGATGTGTCCGTAACTCGACTTGACGATGTAATCCTTTCCGAGAAACTTCTCGATGGTCTTGGCTTTGGCCGGCGACTCGACGATGACTAAGTTTTCCTGCATGTTGCGTTGTCTTTCGGAAATGCGAAAAACCGAGTCGGGCTCGGTTTCGCTGTTGCGTATCGCGTTATTTGATTAGATTGTAAGCTATTTTGAACCGAATCGGCGCTTGGCTTCCGCCGCCGTTTTCGTCCGGCTGGCCTTGCAGTTCGGTGAAGTCCGTCGTGAAGAAATCGGTGGCGTCGGGGCCCAGATAGACCTTGCGCAGCGGCACTTCGTCGAGTTGCTTTCCCTTGTCCATGTACTGGTTCCACATCTCCTGCACGTGGCTCGTGATGTCCATGCGGTAGCATCCGTGACTGCGGTTGATGTAGCCGTCGTAGGCGAGCGCCGTGTCGTAATAGGTTTCGTAGAGGTAGGCATAGTCCGAAATGTTGACTTTCTTGCCGTAATCGGTGTACATGCCTAACCGTGCGGGTGCGGTGTTCATCCGTTCGATGAGCGGCCCTGCTGCGGTTGCATCGAGGTCTCGCCAGTCGTATTGCCCGTCAGGAAAATAAATCTCCATCAGCACCTGCGTGAATGCCAGCGTGGTAAACTCTTTTTTAGATACGGTGTTTTCCGTATCTATCAGTTTTTGAAGATCGTCGAAAAACTCCTGCGTGAAGGTGATTTCGGTCGCTACGCCCCCCATGCCCTCGACATAGACGCGCGATTTCTCCGGCCGGTTCTCGATCGGATTGGACATGCCGTTCACATAGGCCTGCGCTTCTTCGGGATTGATTTTCGAGCCGGTGTAGTCGTGGCGAACGGTGTTGACCGAAACATTACCCTTGTCGTAATTACTGATGTTGAAGTAATAGACCATGCCGATAGTATCCTTGATGAGCGACGGGTCTTCCTCCACGCGATTGCGCCCGTAAACCGAGAATCCCGAACCCGCCAAATCCAGCGCATAGACGCTGCCTTTCGACTGGGTAGGTACTTTCAGCTTGTCGGCATCGACCGGCCGGATGTAAAGCCCTTTGAACTACTCGAACCATTCGGCGAGGTTGTCCGTGTCGTAAAT
>CAMWYI010000087.1 GCA_947178455.1 uncultured Alistipes sp.
GGGTTGGCCAGATATTCGCGCGTTTTCTCGATGTCCTCGCTCTTGGGGCCGTTGGCAGCGATTTCGCGAATCTCCTGCATGACGAATTCACGCAGTTCGTCGGCCATTTCCGCATTGGTATCGAACTGAATATCCATTCGGTAGCTTTCGGTTGGACGTTTCGTCGTCGTGCCGGAAACATGCACGCCATAGGTGCCGCCCTTTTCCTCGCGAATCGAAGTCAGATAACGCGTGCTCAACGCTTCTGTAAGCAGACGCATCGCCAATTTGTTCTTGATAGAGTAGGGCATGTCCCCCGTGAAACGGTAGTGTACCGAGACTTTCGGCTGCTGCATAGCCGTGCGGAAGTCCTCCGTAACGGCTCCCTTGACCGGCGCGGCATGGTCATCGACGAATGCCTGCGGTTTTTTGGTCGTCGGAATGGAACCGATATACTTTTCGACCAACGGTTTGAGGGTCGTCAAATCGACATTGCCGACGATATAGAAGGTGAAGTTTTCGGCTCCCGCAAAAAGTTTTTTGTAGATGCCGGGCAACTGCGCGAAGTCGAACTTGTCTACGGTTTCGAGCGTAATGACCTGTCGGCGGGGATTGTGCCCGTAGGCCACGTCCATGAATTTTTCCTCCATCACGAAATCGGGATTCGTGCGGACATTTTCCAGCTGGGCCCGCAGCATCTTCATGAGCGTATTGTAGTCGTTTTCGTCGAAACGCGGCTGTGCGAAGTTCAGATAGAGCAGCTGCAACAGCGTTTCCATATCTTTCGGCGAACCGACGCCCTGCATCGCCGTGCTGTACTCCGAAGTCGAAGTATTCACCCGAGCCGATTTGCCCGCAAGCTGTTTTTTGAGGTCGGTGGTCGAGAATTTTCCGACGCCCGACATCTGATTGAAAGCCGGCATCAACTCGCCCATGTGGTACTCCTCGTCCGTCAATACGGCCAAACCGCCTTGGGGCGCATGGGCCAAAATCTGCACTTCGTCGGCCTTGAACGTCGTGGGCTTCACGATGACCTTCACGCCGTTTTTCAGCGTCCACTGCGTCGTACCGTACTCCTTGTTTTCAGCGGTCTTCACGACCGGCGAGCCTTTCAATTTGACGGTTTCGGGAATCAACGGTTCCTTGACCACATCGTTTTCGTAGGCGGTCAATTCGGCCGTCATCGCTTTGTCGCGAATCGCCAGCAGGTCGGCTTCCGTCGGATTGGTCAACCCCTCGCGGGCAGGAGCCGTCACGAAAATCACTTGATTCTGCGGATAGATAGTCTGCTGCACGTACATGTTCACGTGGTCGACGGTGAGCGATTTGATAAGCATGCTGTCGATTTGCCACTCGTTCTGCGCATCGGGCATCGGTTTGTTCTGCCGATAGTTTTGCAGATAAGTCTGTACGAATTCGTTGTTGCGACGGTCGTTGCGGTTCGTGTACTTCCGCTCGGCCGAACGCATCAGATTTTCCTGCGCACGCTCGAACTCGCTCTGCGTAAAGCCGAAACGACGCACGCGCTCCATTTCGGTGCAAAGCGCCTCGTACCCTTGCGCCAGCTTGCCGTCTTCCGTTTGAGCAACGAATATCGTAGCATCGAGCGTCGGGATGATGCCGACACCGCCCCAACCCATTCCTGCACCGAGAAACGGAGCATCGGGTTTCATGGCGAGTTCCTCCAAACGGGCCGAACCCATTGCTTCGGCATAGGACTGAATCACGTCGATCATCTCGCCGTTGAGCGTGTTATTGATTTCGACAGGCAATGCCGGACGCTTCATGAAGACGAATACGCTCGAACCCTGCATTTCGGGATCGGTGTAAATATCGACAATCGGCTCTTCGTTGTCGGCCACGACGATAACCTCTTTCTGCGGTGCATCGGCCGGCGAAGCGGGAATATCGGACATCAACGACGCAATCTGCTGTTCGATCGCATCGACATCCACGTCGCCCGCCACAATCACGGCTTGGTATTCGGGACGGTACCACGTATGGTAGAACTCCTCCAAATCCTTGTGGTCGAACCCTTTTAAGCCGTCCAGATAGCCGATTAGGTTGCGATGCTCGTATTTCGAGCCTTTGCCGATAGCCTTGACCCGCTCGATTACCGAACGCCAAGCGGCACCGTCGCGCGTGCGCAGCTCCTCCATGATGACGCCGCGCTCGGAGTCGATTTCCTGCGGTTGCAGTGCGATGAAGTGCGACCAGTCGTGCAAAATCAACAAGGCGCTGTCGATGATGCCCTGCCGCGAGGTCGGCACGTCGGTCATCTGATAGACCGTGTAGTCCCACGAAGTAGCGGCATTGAGGTTCCGGCCGAAATTCACGCCGATTTTTTCGAGGTAGTCGATAATCGTCTTGCCTTCGAGGTTTTTCGTTCCGTTGAACGCCATGTGCTCCAAGAAGTGAGCCAGTCCCTGCTGCGAATCATTCTCCTGAATCGCACCGACATTGTGCAGGATGTAGAAATCGGCCTGACCTTTCGGTTTCTCGTTGTGACGGATATAATAGGTCATGCCATTGGGAAGTTTTCCCATGCGCAATTCGGGGTCCACTGGCATCGGGGCCACCTGCATTTGCGCCGTCGCGCTGTACATCGCCAAGCAGGCGAGGAACAGCATCATCAGTTTTTTCATACGTGTACGATTATTAAAAGATAGTCTTTACTCTTTCTGCTCCGCCGGTTCGGGGTCGGGACGATATTCGATGACATCGCCCGGCTGACAATCCAACTCGCGGCAAATCGCCTCCAACGTCGAAAAGCGGACGGCTTTCGCCTTTCCGTTTTTGAGTATCGAGAGGTTGGCCGGTGTAATATCTATTCGGCGGGCCAATTCGCCGAGCGGCATTTTTCGTTTGGCCATCATGACGTCGATATTGATGATTATAGCCATGACAAACTCCTTTCTTTCAGCAATACGGTAACAGTGTATTTCATTCGGTTCGGTAAATTAGATAGTCAATTTCTGTTCCTCGCTCAACTGCGTGCCGATCGAAAACACTTCGGCCATGAACAGGAACAGCAGACCGACAATCAGGTTCCACCCTTTGAGCGGGAAGCCGGACAGCACTTCGTACTCCGTTCCGGCCAATAGTTCGGCTGCCTTGCAATGGTTGAGATACAGCGCAAGCGCGTTGCAAAGTTCGGCCGCAATCAACAGAATGCCGATTGCGCGCGTCCGCATGATATTGCTGTGCCGCAACGGTTGCTCGTCGCGGATGGACTTGCGCAGCGAATTGATAATCAAAGCAATCAACACGAAAATCGCCAAATAGGAAAGCCCGGCCACGAGCATCAGCAAATAAACGTATCCGTTGTCGGCATGAATGCGAAACGCGTTTTGCATGGTCAAGGCTCCGGGTTCTTCGACAAACAGCAGCAATTCGGCGAAACGGGGTTTGACATGTTCCGGGAGTCCTTCGATAGCGATGCAATCGTTTTCCCCGTTGATGATGTCGGCCGACACCAAATAGGAGTGCAGGTCGCCTTGTCCGACCTCCCGCTCGGCTTGCACCATTCCAGCGTTGAATCCGCTCGTGAACGACGGCAGTTTCAGCATGAAACCGAACAGCAGCACGACGAAGTAGAGGATGTAAATGACAATGAGATGTTTATACAATCTTTTTTTGTTCTGCATGACACCTTGTTTTTAGGATTTGCCCGACAAAGATACGATTTATCTGCCGGAAAACAAATAAATTTTATCGAAATTCGATTGCGCGATACGAACAGACTTCAATAATTGCGCAAATCCGAGCCGGGACAAAAACAATCGCCGAAAAATTCATACCTTTGTATGGACAAAAGAGTTGCTTATGGCGGAAAAAACTTGTTATCCGTACCGTGTCGAACCGCAGGAGGTCGATTTCACGCTTTGCGCGACGCTCTCCTCGTTGGGGGCCGCGATACTCAATACGGCGGGCGTGGATGCACACGGCAAAGGATTCGGCGTCGATGTGCTGCATGCCGAAAACCACTCGTGGGTGCTCTCGCGCATGGCGATGGAATTCGACCGACGCCCGCACCAATACACCGACTACACCGTCGCGACATGGATCAACGAATACGGCCGTGTGCTTTCGACCCGCAATTTTACGTTGTGCGACGCCGAGGGCCGCGAATTCGGACGTGCCGGCACGCAGTGGGCCATGCTCGACTTGACCAACCGCACGGCAGTCGATCTTTCGCACGTGGGGGATGCCCATGCCGACGCGATTGTGGCTTGTCCGTCGCCGACCGACAAGCCGCGCAAAATCCGCACGGTCGTTCCGACTTGCAGCACCCAGCACAAAGTCGTGTACAGCGACATCGACTTCAACCGCCACGTCAACACGATGCGCTACATCGAAATGATGTGCGACCTGCTGCCGTTGGAACTATTGACCACCGAAGCTCCGGTGCGGCTGGACGTCCATTTTCTGCATGAAACCCGCTACGGCCAGACGCTCACCGTCGGCTGCGAGCTGCGGGAGCGAGAAGCTCTTTTCGAGATAATAACGGACAACGGAACCGTCGCGGTACGGGCCTCGTTCGTGTGGCAATAAGCCCCGATAATCAGCATCGAAACGAATTCGGAACGGGTTTTGCAGACAACTATGGTAAAACCTTTTTCGATTATGGAAACCACCGTAAAAAATCCTTCGCCTGCGCAAACAGCGACACCGAACCAAAGCCGGTATCAGGTCAGCATCGACCTGTTGAACGATGCTCTCGGCCGAGAAATCGCCACCACACTGCAATACATGTATTTCCATGCCCGATTCGAGGATGCCCGCTACAAACATCTCTCGCGAATCATGCGCGAAGTGGCTATCGCCGAAATGCGGCACACGGAGGAGTTTTCCGACCGGATTTTCTTTTTGGAGGGTGACGTGAACATGAATCCCGCGTTCCAAACCCGTCAGATGTCCGACACCGCCGAAATGTTGCAGTTCGCCTTGCGGCTCGAACAATCGACTATCGACTCCTACAACGAGGCGTCGCGCATCGCGACGGAGCACAAGGATGCCATTACGCACAAGATGTTCCAAGACATCATCGCCGAGGAGGAGAACCATATGGACATCTTCCGCACCGAATTGCAAAACCTGCACGATTACGGCGAGAACTATCTGGCCCTGCAATCCATCGCCGGCAGCAAGGAGAGCGCCAACGACCTGCACAAAATCCACAAGCAGAAAGAAAGCGAAGAATAAACCGCTATACTTTATTCTAACACAGACCGCAACTTAAATATAGTTGCGGTCTGTTATTTATACCATATTACTCTTCTTTATTCACTTTTTTCTATTCTTTGTTTCGTGTCCTCATGTCCACAATATTTACATTTTCGAAGAACAAGGATTCGATGATGATAAACCATATATCTTGTACCATTTTGATCCTTTTTATATTCACTTTTTACAATTCCCATATCCTTTTCATCTATTTCTTTCATTGCCCTCAATTTTCCGCATTGACGACATCTACCAGAGAAAAACCAAGAAATAAAACGGTATATTACGACAATTACAATAACAAAAATAATTAGAGTTGTTTTATTCCCATCACTATCTTCTTGTGTAGAATAGGTTTTACTATTTTGTATTTGTAACGATTCATACTTACTTGTCTCTTTTGAATCAGAATCCTCCTTTTGTTTATTGATTGTCGAATTAGTGATTTTATTTGTTTCGGAGTTGTATGTTGTTCGTTGATTTATTGATTGAGGTTGCGGGCTATTATTGTATGTGTTTCGTCCATTTTTTTCTTGTTCACGGTTATCGCGTTTCTCTTGTTTGCGAGTAATTTGTTCCGCTTTACGAGTTTCTTGCTCTTTTTTCTTTATCTCTTGCTGTTGCTGCTTTTGAATTTCTCGCGCTTGTGTTTGAGCGGATTGTTCTGCCTTGCGAAGTGCTTTTTCCTTATTTTTTTCTTCTTGTTCCTGCTGCTTTTGAGCTGCTTTTTCTTCTTTGCGAAGTTCCTGTTGTTGCCGTTTTTGTTCTCGTAATTCTTGTCGTGCTTGTTTTTTAGATGCTTTATCATCTTGAGCCAATAAAGTATAGTAACTAAAAGACAATAAAATAAACAAGCTAATAACTAATAATTTTTTCATACGTTAAGATTTCTTAATAGGTTTATATTCTGTTTATAACACATAAAAAACGCGGACAAATTTCTTTATCCACGCATGAGGTATTAGACGGACCCGAACTGAAGATAAACAGAAAATGCCCGCGCTGATAAACAGCACGAGCATCAACTTTTGGTCTTCAGTTCTGCGAAAGTGTCTAATTTTCATGCGAAGAAGAAAAAGCTGATGCGCTTTATATGTATTGGGTCGGTGCTTTTAGTGCGTAGACGACCTCTAATAAATTCACGTAGAATTTAAGAGCAATTATGCATTATCTATTCATAGGCAACAATACTTTTATTCACAGGCAAACAAATATAGTGATAAATTCTTATAAATCGAGGTTTTCATGTAATTTTTGTATTTTTGTTTTCATGAAAATTACGATTTTAGGCCCTGCGCATCCTTATCGCGGCGGATTAGCTTCCATTATGCAAATCATGGCCCGCACGTTCGCACATCGCGGACACGGCGTCGACATCCGCACTTTCACGGTACAATACCCCGCATGGCTATTTCCGGGCACGAAACAAACGGTCGACACGCCACCGCCTGCCGACCTCGCTATTCGCCGCTGTGTCAATACGGTATGGCCGCTGAACTGGTGGCGAATCGGACGTGAACTGCGGCGGGAACGGCCCGACATCCTGCTGCTGAAATACTGGACGCCCTTCATGGCTCCTTGTTTCGGCACTATCGCCCGTATCGCCCGCCGCAACGGACACACCAAAGTATTGTGTCAAATCGACAACGTAGAGCCGCACGAACACCACATAATCGACCGACCGTTCAACCGTTATTTCCTGCGTTCGGTCGACGGATTCATCTACATGTCCGAGCAGGTGCACCGCGAACTGGCGGCCTATACTTCGGTTCCGGCGCTGTTTTCGCCGCACCCGCTGTTCGAGAACTTCGGCGAACGGGTCGAGCGGCACGAAGCCTGCGCCCGATTAGGACTGAATCCCGAAAAACGGTATGTGCTCTTTTTCGGATTAGTGCGCGACTACAAAGGGTTGGATTTGTTGCTCGATGCGTGGGCCCGTCTGAAACAACGCGAAAATTTCGCCGACCGGAAGTTAATTGTCGCAGGGGAGTTTTACACTTCGAAAGAGCCTTATCTGCAACAAATTGCCGAACACGGACTGCAAAACGAGGTGCTGTTGCACGACCGGTTCATTCCCGATGCAGAAGTTCGCTTCTACTTTTCGGCAGCGGATTTCGTCGTACAGCCCTACAAAAGCGCGACGCAAAGCGGTGTAACGCAAATCGCCTATCAGTTCTGCACCCCGATGGTCGTAACCGACGTGGGCGGGCTGGCCGAAATCGTGCCCGACGGTCGGGTGGGGTATGTCTGCCCGCCGACCGTCGACGGAGTGGCACATGCCGTCGAACGCATGTATGAACAAGGCACGCTCCAACGATTCGGCCCGAAATGCCTCGAAGAACGAAAGCGCTTCTCGTGGTAAGCGATGTGCGACCGAATCGAAGAATTGT
>CAMWYI010000088.1 GCA_947178455.1 uncultured Alistipes sp.
CCGCCACACCGACACGCCCGTCGGTCTACTCCAACCTCCGCCCCACCCAAACCACCCAGCCCCCCGTGCGCGGGGGAATTTCGACGCGCGGCACGCACCTCAAAGTCACCGGACTGGGCATCGAGGTGATGTTTTACATGAGCCGCAACGGCGACCGCAAGGCGCCTTACGTCTTTTTGATTGCGGCCGTGACGCCCGGCTCTCCGGCCGCGAAAGCGGGTTTGCAGCGCGGCGACCTGATTTCGCGCGTCGACGGCTCGGTCCTCACCGACGACACGCTCGACACGGGCTGGGAAAAACTGATGAAGACCGAGTCGGGGACGGTGCGGCTCACGCGATACGACATGGCGACCAAACAAGATTCGCCCGATAAAATTTCGGTTACGGCGGCTTCGTATGCCGACAATCCGGTCTGGAAATCGAAAACCGTATCGACCGCCAACGGCAAAAAGGTGGGCTATTTGTGCTACGGCAGTTTTAATTATAATTATGACGACGAGCTGATCGAGGCATTCGAGCGATTCCGCGACGAGCGCATCGACGAACTGGTGCTCGACCTGCGTTACAACGGCGGCGGACACGTCGTGTCGAGCGCGGTACTGGGAACGCTGGTCGCAGGCGGTGCCCACAAAGGCGACGTCTATGCCCGCACGACCTACAACGACTCGCGCCAACACGAAACGGCCGACATCTACAAATTAGGCGAAGCACAATACAACGACGCAAGCCCGAATTACCGGCACGATCCGATTGCAACGGCCATTTTGTCGGCGGTGGGACTTTCGCGGATTTACGTGCTTTGCACGGACTACACGGCTTCGGCCAGCGAGCTGTTAATCAACGGGCTGCGGGGTGTCGGCATCGACGTGCGGCTTATCGGCTCGACGACCAACGGCAAGAACGTCGGCATGGAAATGCAGAAAAAGACGTTCGGCGACTACGAATACGAGTTCAGCCCGATTACGTTCTACATCGCCAACGGCAAGGGCGAAAGCGACTACGGCAGCGGCTTCGTACCCAACGTGGAGGTCGAACAGGAGTTCTATTTCTATAAAAATTCGGAAGGAAAGTTCGTCGGAGCAGACTGGGGCGACGAAGAACACGAAACCTTGTTCCAGCTCGCTTTGCAGTGGATCGAAACCGGCTCGCAACCGATGCCCGACTACCCGCAGGCCGTTGCGACGCGCGGATTCCAGCCCATGCAGCTCCGGTCGCTGGCTCCCGTGCGCGTGCAGGATATGCTGCGGCTGCCCGCCTCCGAAGAGTAAGCGCGAAAACGATTTCGGCTTTGTCTCGGCAATGCCCAATAAATTTTGGCATTGTCAAGGTTTTTTCGTACCTCTAACTTCGTTTTAGATACTCCCGCTCGGCAAACACCAAATAAATTTGGTTTTGCTCTCGCTTATTCGTACCTTTGACTGCATCAATTATGCTTCATCATGGACAACGAACAATCTCATAAATTCCGTTATACACCCGAAGTCGGACGCGGCTGCGGATTCTGCAACAGCGAATCCGAATGTCAGGCCCGCATGGCCGACGGCTGTTTCAAACTGCACGAAACGGCGTGGCTCGATGCCTATCCGGCCAACCTGCCCGACGACGTGGTCGAAGTGCGGTTCAAGAACACCCGTCGCGGATTCTACCGCAACGAGGGCCGTCTGCCGCTGCAATGCGGCGACATCGTGGCGGTCGAGGCGTCGCCCGGCCACGATATAGGTGTCGTGTCGCTCACGGGCGATTTGGTGGCGCGGCAGATGCGTCGGACGGGTTTCAACCCCTACAACGGCGAATTCAAAAAAATCTACCGCAAAGCCAAGCCCTACGATCTCGAACGCTGGCAGGAAGCCATCGCGCTGGAACACGAGACGATGATTGCGGCGCGTCAGATTGCCGCCGACATGGGGTTGAACATGAAAATCGGCGACGTGGAGTATCAGGCCGACAAAATCAAGGCTATCTTCTATTATATCGCCGACGAACGTGTCGACTTCCGCGAATTAATCAAAGTTTTCGCCGAACGGTTCCACATCCGCATCGAGATGAAGCAAATCGGCGCGCGTCAGGAGGCCGGACGCATCGGCGGACTGGGCGCCTGCGGACGCGAATTGTGCTGCGCGTCGTGGATTGCCAATTTTTCGAGCGTCACGACCGGTGCCGCACGGGCGCAGGATATTTCGCTCAACCCCCAAAAGCTGGCAGGACAGTGCTCCAAGCTGAAATGCTGCATGATGTACGAATACGACACCTATGTCGATGCCCGCAAGGATTTTCCGCGCCTGCGCGAACCGTTGCAGACCATCGACGGGGAGTATTTTCTGGTCAAGAGCGACATTTTGGGCGGTACGATGACTTTCTCGTCGTCCAAAGAGACGATGGCTAACGTCACCACCCTGCCGGTGGCACGCGTCAAAGAGATTCTCGAACTCAACCGCGCCGGAACCAAAGTCGACCGGCTGTGGGGCGAGGGCGACGAGCCCGTCGCCGACAACGAACCGGCTTACACGTCGGGGTCGGAGGAGGACAGCATCACGCGGTTCGATTCGGCGCGCCGCCGCAAGAAAAACCGCAACCGCAACAACCGTTCGCAGCATCAGCAGCGTCCGGCCGAACAGGCAGCGGCGTCCGACAACGCGGCCGGCCGACCCGAACGACCGCAGCGGGAAAATCAGAACGGCAATCGCGAAAACAACGGCCGCAACAACGACGGCCGCCGGAACAACGACAACCGGCGGTTCGGCCCTAATAATAGCCGTTCGGGCGGCTTCAACAACAACCGCCGCAACGGTCACGGCGGGCCCCGCAATGGCGGCAACGGCGGTCATCGCGGCGGCGGGAACGGTTCGTCCAACAACGGAAACAACAACGGGGGCGGTTCGGCTCCGCAATCCGCACACGAATAGCCGATGAAACGGGTGTTTCGGAGAGGTCGGGCCGCCGTGCGGGCACAAGCAATCGCGATGCGGTGCATCGCGGCAGCGTTTGCAGCGGTCATGGGGCTGGCAACGGGGTGTTCGACCCCCTACCGGTCGGTCGTCGCCGATGTCGATGCCAGAGCATGGGACACTCCCGTCGAACTGACCCTGCCGAACACCGATACGCTCAACTATTACGATTGGCAGTTTTTCATCCGCTGCGACGAACGCATCGTGCCCGACACATTCACCGTGCGCATCGCGGTCGTAACGCCCGATACGCTCCGGTTCGAGGAGCCGTTCGCCGTGCAGCTGCCCCCTTGCACGACGCCCGCCGCGCGGATGTGCGAAACCCTGCTCGACTACCGCCGCCGCGTACTGCTCTCGCGCACGGGCGATTACCGGCTGACCATCACGCCCGTGCGACCGCTGCGCGGCATCGAGGCCGTCGGCATCCAAACCGTCGAAAGCGACTGACAACGATGGGCAAAGACAAACTCCGCAGATTCCGCGAAAACGAGACGTTCGCCTGCTTCGTGCAGCCGGCGTTCGAGGAGGTGTTCCGCACCGACCACCCATTGAAAGGGCATTGGGCGCACGATTTCTTCGGCAACGACCGCCCCGTCGTCCTCGAATTGGGGTGCGGCAAGGGCGAATACACCGTCGCACTGGCCCAACGCGACCCGTCGCGCAACTACATCGGCATCGACATCAAGGGCGCGCGCATGTGGCGCGGCGCGAAAACCGCGACCGAACGCGGCATGACCAACGTCGCCTTTCTACGCACCCGCATCGAGTTCATCGACAGCCTGTTCGGCGAGGGCGAGGTTGCGGAGATTTGGATTACATTTCCCGACCCGCAGCTCAAAACGCGCCGCGCCGCCAAACGGCTCACTTCGCCCGATTTTCTGGCCCGTTACGCGCGGCTGCTGGCCACAGACGGACAGATTCATCTGAAAACCGACTCCCAACACCTTTACGCTTATACGCAGGCGGTCATCGCCCGCTTCGGTTTGGCGTGCCGCACGGCCGACCCCGACATTTATCGCAGCGGACTGGCCGAACGCGAGCCCGTGTTGCAGGTCAAAACCGCTTACGAAAGCCGTTTCCTCGGCATGGGGTTGCCCATTACCTACACCTGTTTTTCGCTCGGTTCGGCGCGCGATTTCGCCCCGTTCGAGTGGGAACAAGACCAGCTGCTGGAAAAGGACAACGAACCAGCCCGTTTAAGAAACTGATTTTAAGCGCGATGGGCGGTCGGCTGGCTTCGGAAAGCCCCTGCGCCGTACCAACAAAAACGAGTAGGAGTTGCAAATGCAACTCCTACTCGTTTTTGTAAAACACGCGGCCGAAATTATTTGGCCGAGTTTTTCTTATCGTAGCGTTTTGCGTAGCGGCTCATAAACTTATCGACGCGGCCGGCGGTGTCTACCAACTTCATCTTACCGGTGTAGAACGGGTGCGACGTGTTGGAGATTTCCATCTTGTACACGGGATAGGTTTCGCCGTTCACTTCGATGGTCTCTTTTGTCGAAACGGCGGACCGACACAAAAACACATGGTCGTTGGACATGTCCTTGAACGCCACCAGACGATAATTTTCAGGATGGATACCTTGTTTCATCGTTTTGTTTTTGTTTTGTTAGTGTGTGTTTAATCGGGGCAAATGTACGATATTTTTTTCAACCTGCAATCGTTCGGGCCTAAATTTTTCGATTGTCGTTTGGATTTGCCAGCGGGTTGCACTATCTTTGCGTCGCGCAGCGAACGGACGTTCGGCCCGCTTCGCCGCCGCAAGGGCCCATAGCTCAGTCGGTCAGAGCAGCGGACTCATAATCCGAAGGTCGTGGGATCATGCCCCTCTGGGCCCACTCTGACAATCAAGAGGTTGCAACGATTTGCGACCTCTTTTCTTTTGCCCTGCCGCAAAATGTTCAGCAAAATTTACAGCAAAAAAGGTCGCCGAATCTTCGGCGACCCTAACCATGTTCGGCGATGCTACAACGCCTCTATCTCGAATCCGAGTTTCTGTTTCTCGACGTTCTCGATAAATTCGTCTATGGATTCTTTCGCCCATTGGTTGCAGGTGGCGATTTTTGTACCGTCGCCCAGCGCAATCAACATCTTCCGATCTGCATAGTAGCGGTCGTCTCGCTTTTTCGCTTCCTTCGCTTCGGCAAAGACACCCAAAGTCCGAATCAATTTCGGCGTCGGGAATATCTTTTTCAACTGGTCGGCGCTTACCTCCGGATGCAGTTTTACATAGCGTTTGACAATTTCGTGCACCAGCTTGGCTTTGCCGTAGCGGCCTTCGCCGTCGAGTTGGTATTTCGTCGTGTCCTTGACGCTTTCCTTGACCGCCGGTGTCGAAATCACGACAATTTCGCACGTGTGCGGATTGCGGAAACGTTCGAGCGTAATGGCCGATATTTGGTCGGTATACTCCACAAAAGGTCGTTCTTTCAGCAAATTACTTTTTTTAGGCTCCATAATCGGCATCTCTTTCCGCAGTTCGTTGTCGATATACCCGCCGACAAGTACGCCCACAAACTTCACTTTCGCAGGGTCGAGGCTTATCTCATCGCTCTGGTTGATGGCGTCTACTATTTTTTTGCGTTCGGTCAGGTAGTCGCATAGCTGGAATAGGGCATCTTTGTCGAGCGCGTGTTTCTTCAGCTCCAAAATCCCGAAGAGATTTTCGCCGTACCGAACGACCATGTCGATTCGGCCGCGCGTTTTGCGGTTCGTACACTTGTCGATGCTCATCTCGCACTCGATGATTTGCGGATTGCCGTATTTGCGGTCGTCGAGTTTGAGGATGGACGGATTGTCCATCAAGTAGGCCTCCATGCCCAGCTCGCTCGGAAACGGATACGACTCCAACGTCACGTTGTTGGAACTCGCCTGCTTGTACATGTTCGGGTTGCTCATAATATAAAAGTTTTAAAATTCCGTTTCGATTATTGTTGTAAATTTTTTCCATTCGTCAGCCGCAGCATAAGCTGCCTTGCAGCCTGTCGGGACATATAGTGAGATTAACGATGTGTTAACATCTTCAAAAACACCACGAAAACTATACCCCGTATCAACACGTGGCGGCGTCTTGGCCTTGCAATAAATGGTTTTCAGGCCGCTGCACTTTTGGAATGCCTCGTCCCCGATCCACGTCACACTGTTGCCTATCGTTACACTTGTCAGGCTGCTGCAATTGTCAAATGCTCTCTGCAAAATCTCCGTCACACTGTCGGGAATCGTTATGCTTGTCAGTTTGCAACCGCCGAATGTGTTGTATCCGATTGACGTCACACCGTCGGGAATTGTTATGCTGGTCAGGCTGTAGCAACCGCAGAATGCGGTATGCCCGATTGACGTCACACCGTCGGGAATTGTTACGCTTGTCAGACTTTCGCAACGGTTGAATGCGCTGTATCCGATTGACGTCACACTGTTGCCAATTGTTACGCTTGTCAGGCTGTAGCAACACTCGAATGCTTGGTCCCCGATCTCCGTCACACTGTCGGGAATCGTTATGCTTGTCAGGCCGATGAGCAAGTAGAATGCTTTGCTCCCGATTTTCGTTACGCTGTCGGGAATTGTATAAGAAGTCAAACCTGCCGGAGCATAAAAGTTTAACGTACCATTGATTATCAAACATCGATTGTCCGATGAAGCAAACTTCCCATAAAAAGCACTCAGGCTGCAACCGTAGAATGCGCTTCCCCCGATCGACGTCACGCTGTCGGGAATCGTGATGCTTTTCAGGCTGGTGCAATGGCAGAATGCTTGTTCTCCTATTGTTTTCAATGTCTTCGGCAGTTTGACGGATGTCAACCTTGTTTTTTGATAGAATGCTCGATACGGCAACACCTCCAAATTGGCATTCTCCATATCGAGAACTGCGAGATTCGGAAGTTTTATCAACGCCGCAATATCCTCGTCGTTCAGATTGCCGATAACGGTCAGTTCTTTGATTTTGGTTGTATCGTAGCCGGCCAACAACTCCGCCAGCGTACCCGGAGTTACGACCACAGCTGTTTTGTCATCGAAAGATGGTTTAAGTGCAACGGCGATTTCTGCGGTAATCGACTGGTCGCCGTCCGACACGGTTACGATGACGCAATTATCGTTCAATGGTATTTTAGCCGTAATCGCTATTGTTCCCTCCGTTGTCGAGGTCGGTGTCGTTTTTACGGTGTAAGCGTCGTCGGGAGTTTGCATCTCGGCTTTCACTACGGTTTTATCGCTACCTCCCGTAATCGTGTAGTGGACGGTTTTGGTCTCGTTGATGTCGAACTGCAACGAATTACCCTCGGCGAACGTAATCGCAAGTTCTTCGGGAGCGGGCTTCGTCGACACGGCGATAGCCGCCATGATGGTTTGCGACCCGTCCGATACGGTGACGACAACGCAATTCTCGGTTTCCGGTGTTTTTGCCGTAATCGCTATTGTTCCCTCCGTTGTCGAAGCGGGCATTGTCTTTAATGTGTAGGCATCGTCGAGGTTCTGCATCTCGGCTTTCACAACGTTATTGTCACTGCCACCCGTAATGGTGTAGTGGACGATTTTGGTTTCGTCGAC
>CAMWYI010000089.1 GCA_947178455.1 uncultured Alistipes sp.
TCACGGCTCCGACATCCGGTCGGATTTATAGGTGTGCGGCTTTGCCGCACCATAGTTTCCGCACTGTGGAAATTGCGGAAGCAGAGGTCGAGGGGTCGGGAGCGCCCGGAACGAACGTGCGAAAAGCGTAGTCTTTCGTGTTCGTTCAGCGACCGATACCTCGAACTCCCGCAATTTTCGCCGTGCGGATGGTTTTCGGTACCTTTTGTCACCAAAAGGTACGATTGAGAAAAAGAAACCGCGACGGCGCAGTAACCTTGCAAAGCACGACGACTGCACGTCGCGCTTAAATCCGCTTTCTTAAAGCGGGGCGGGAAACTTTATCTGATAAAGCAGATGTTCGACGCCGCGCACGAAGTTGCGTTTGTGCAATTTCGGCGAATAGACATAGGCATCGAGCGTGAACACGCGATTGGTGGCCGTGTCGACCGTCGTGAAGCTCACGAACGGCCCGCCCATGTAGTCGCCTGCGACGTCCCAGAATCCGCGCAGTTCGCACCACAGACGTCCCTCCAAGCGGAACATGCGGTAGCCGGGCTCGATGACATCCGACGTGGTCATGTACGAACCGTCGGACGGGCCCGGAATGCGGGCGGCGAACTTGTTGCGGGCAGCGAGCAGTGCGGCGGGAGAGAGCGACTGGGGCCCCTCGTAGGGGTAGCTGTACACGAAAAATCCCTGACTGGCCTGCGGATACTCGTAGCGGGCCCACAGGAAATCGTCCTGCCGTGCGGCCACGATGTACCCGCGCGGCACCTTCATCTGCACGCCGAAAAGCGATTCGATGGCCTTGCCCACCTCCGGCGCGAAGTATTGTTCGGTGAAGCGGATAGCACGGTCGCGTTCGGCCTGCTCGAAAACCTGCACCAACTCGGTGCGGTGGGCGGAAAGATACTCGGTCAACGCCTTGTCCGACGGGCCTTGCAGCGTGACCACTACCTGCGGCTGCGCAGCGACGTCGTAACGGACGCCCGCTTCGGTCTGCGTCAGCGTCGGGTCGGCGACGAGTTGCAGGACGTTGCGGTGACGAGCCACCGTGCCGGTGTAGCCCCGTTCCGTAACACGCAGCACGTCGAACAACGGTTCGGTCTGGTTGAGATAAGGCACCGGAGCCGTATAGACGGCCCGCAGCGAATCGCCCAGCGCGCCGTTCCACGCTTCGTGACCGCAGACGACGACCAATTCGTAGGGGCGTCCCTGCGCCGTCATGCCGTCGGTGCTGCGCAGCGAGCGGAAAGCGTCGCAACCTGCGGCAGCGGCGGCGACCGAAAGCAGCACGGCGACGAACCGCGCAACCCGATAGGAGGCAAAATTTTTCATCTTCGTAAACGATTGTTTCGATACAAATATATTAAAAATTTAGAAAACAGTGCGGCCCGCCGCCGGTTTCCGTGCGCCGCACCGAGTTGCGAGAATTTTTATTAAATTTGCGGGAGCGATTTTCACCGCCTGTATTACCTGACTATTATGCGACTGAAACCACCGAAAATCATCCGCCGGCTGATGCCCGACCTGATTTGGGAAATCGACGACGCCGAAGGCCTCTTCCTGACCTTCGACGACGGCCCGACGCCCGGCGTGACGGAGTGGATTCTGGCCACGTTGGACAAGTACGATGCCAAAGCCACGTTCTTCGTGCTGGGCAAAAACGTCGAGATGTACCCCGACCTCTACCGGCGGATTCTCGACGCCGGACACCGCGTGGGCAACCACACCTACTCGCACCAAAAAGGCTGGCGGATGTCGCTCGAACGCTACACCGAAGATGTCGATTTCGCCAACGATTTTATTAAGAGCGAATTATTTAGACCACCGTATGCGCTGATAACACCGGCACAGGCGCGGCTGCTGGCCCAGCGCTACCGGCTGGTGATGTGGAACATTCTGTCGCGCGACTACAACCGTCGGCTGTCGCCGCGCTCGTGTCTCAACAACGTGACGAAACACCTCGCACCGGGGGCTATCGTGGTCTTCCACGACAGCGAAAAAGCCTTCCGTAACATGCGCTACGCCCTGCCGCGCACGCTGGAACAAGCACAGAAAGCAGGGCTCAAATGCAAAGCCATTCCGCTATGAACTGGATCGATTGGATAGTCTGCATCGTCTTCTCATTCGCCGTCTGGAACGGGTGGCGCAAGGGGTGCGTCGTGCAGTTGTGCGGACTCGCGGGGCTGCTCGTCGCCGTGTGGCTCGCCCTGCACTTCGGGTCGGCGGTAGGGTTGCATCTCGGCATCACACCCGAATACGCTACGGCCGGCGGATTCGTCATCGTGCTGCTGGTCGTGTTGATTGCAGCCGTGTTGTTGGGTCGGGGCATGCGCAAACTGCTCCGGTTCGTCGGACTGGGATTCCTCGACGTCGCGCTGGGCATCGCACTCGCCGTCGTCAAATACGCGTTGTTGTTGAGCGTGCTGTTTTCGGCATTCGGACGGTTGAACGACGGGCTCCGAATCGTCGACCCCCAAACCCTCGCACAATCGAAAACCTACGAACCGATTTCGCAATTCGCCGGATGGCTCTTTCCGCAAGCCGCCTCGCTGAAAACATTTTCGATAAGCCGAGAACAGGATTAAATTCACTCGGACGATACCGAGACGAAAAAAACGGGCCGTGCTTCGTGCACGACCCGTTTTTCGGTCGGATTTTGAAAACCGTCGTCCGACGGAATCAGACACCGCCGTTAAATCTGGGTATCGGGCAGCTCGTCTTCGTCCTCCCAATCTTCGACTCCGGCCCCCAACGTAAGCTCTTGCACCTCCTTACCCTCGCCGTCTTTCAGCGTGATGTTGAGTTTATAGCGGAGACCGCTTTTCAGCTCGACGTTATTGACGACATATTTCGTATAACGCAAAGTGGGTCCTTCGTTGCCTTTGGTATATACCTCAATCTTCATCTCGCCTGCTTGCTGCGGAGCCAAAATAACTTCGTGTTTGAGATTTTCGATTCTATGGCTCGACATGTTCGCCGGATTCGCATCGGGATGTACCGAAGCCTCACGATTCGCATAGTCGATGACAGCGAGGTTTTTGAGGTTTTGAATAGACAGGTGGTCGATGGGGGTTTTCTCGGCGGTTTCGTCGGTCATGTTGATGATGATTTTCGACAACACGTGGCGGAACTGCAACTGGACGGGCTCGGCGAACTCTGCGACCGTAACCGAACGCGATGCAGCCAAAAAGTCCGCACTGGCGAATGCGGCATCGGTCCGCTGGTTCTGGGGCACAGCGAAAGTCGTCGGGACATCGGCATTTTTCGCATCATAGGGATAGTAAGCCGACAAAACAGCGTCACCGGCCGTTTCGTTCCACATGATGCCCCGGCCCGTAAAGACTCGGCCGTTATGGGTCAGGCGTGCGTTGCGGTATCCGACGAGTGCCGAAGCATATTCGACGCGCAAGCCGATTTGGTCGCCTGTCGCGAAAGCGGTTTCGCTGGCTCGCGTCAGGCACTGCGCTTTGGCAGAGGGATTTTCGGTCTGACCGATTTCTGCCGCGATGCAGATTTCGTGCGCACCGGTCGATACGGCGGGCGTCTCCTCTTTCGAGCAGGCGGCCACGGCCCACAGTGCGATTGCGATTATAGAGAATTTTCTCATGACGATATGACTATTCAAAGTGCAAAGGTAATAAAAAACGGAAAATCCCGAAAAAAATCGGGATTTTCTGTCGAAAAACAGTTGCACCGTCGGCTACATCATGCCGCCCATGCCGCCTGCGGGCATGGCGGGAACCGCCGGCTGCTCCGATTTTTTCTCGGCCAGCACGCACTCGGTCGTCAGGAACATCGACGCAATCGACGCGGCGTTTTCCAGCGCGACGCGCGACACTTTGGTCGGGTCGATGATGCCCGCTTTGAGCATATCCTCGTACTTGTCGTCGCGGGCGTTGTAACCGAACGCACCCTTGCCCTCACGCACCTTGTTGACGACGACCGAACCTTCGCCGCCGGCGTTGGCAACAATCTGACGCAGCGGCTCCTCGATAGCGCGTTTCACGATTTGGATACCCGTCGTCTGGTCGTCGTTGTCGCCTTTCATGCCTTCGAGCGACTCGGTGGCGCGGATGTAAGCCACACCGCCGCCCGGCACGATGCCCTCTTCGACAGCGGCGCGCGTAGCGGCCAAAGCGTCGTCCACGCGGTCTTTCTTCTCTTTCATCTCCACTTCGGTAGCGGCACCCACGTAGAGCACGGCGACGCCACCCGCCAATTTGGCCAGACGCTCCTGCAACTTCTCTTTGTCGTAATCCGAAGTCGACTTCTCGATCGACGCGCGGATTTGTTTCACGCGGTCGGCGATAGCCTCCTTACTACCAACTCCATCAACAACATTCGTATTTTCTTTATTAAGAGTAACTTTTGCTGCTTCACCGAGCATTTCGAGCGTAGCATCCTCGATTCTCATTCCCTTGTCGGCCGAAATTACGGTCGCACCCGTCAGTACGGCAATGTCTTCGAGCATCTCCTTGCGGCGGTCGCCGAATCCCGGAGCCTTGCAAGCAGCGATTTTCAACGTACCGCGCAGACGGTTGACAACCAATGCCGAAAGGGCTTCGCCGTCGACGTCTTCGGCGATGATGAGCATCGAACGGCCGCTCTGTGCCACCGGTTCCAACACGCCCATCAACTCCTTCATGGTCGAAATTTTCTTATCCGTAATGAGGATATAGGGCTTTTCGAGCTGTGCCTCCATCTTTTCGGGGTCGGTAATGAAGTACGCCGAAATATAGCCGCGATCGAACTGCATACCCTCAACCACTTCCATATGAGTTTCGGTACCTTTGGCCTCCTCGACCGTGATGACGCCCTCTTTGTTGATTTTGCCCATCGCCTCGGCAATCAGTTTGCCGATGTTGCTGTCGTTGTTGGCCGAAATGGTCGCCACCTGCTCGATTTTCGCATAATCCGAACCGACCTCTTGGCTCTGTTTGCGCAACGAATCGACCACCGTAGCGACGGCCTTGTCGATACCGCGTTTCAAATCCATCGGATTGGCACCGGCAGTAACATTCTTCAAACCGACACCGATAATCGACTGGGCGAGCACCGTAGCGGTGGTCGTACCGTCGCCGGCGTCGTCGTTGGTCTTCGAGGCGACCTCTTTGACCATCTGTGCGCCCATGTTGGCGAATGCGTCTTCGAGCTCGACCTCTTTGGCCACGCTCACGCCGTCTTTCGTAATCTGCGGCGCACCGAATTTCTTGTCGATGATGACGTTGCGGCCTTTAGGGCCCAGCGTGACTTTCACCGCGTTCGACAATGCGTCAACGCCCTCCTTCAACAGCTCGCGGGCCTCGACATTGTATTTAATCTCTTTTGCCATATTCTTCTAAAATTTTCTAAAATTAAGTCACTGCATCTTTTGGGGTTTCACGGAATCAGATAATCGCGAAAATATCCGACTGCTTCATAATAAGATAGGTCTCGCCGTCGACCGTGATTTCCTGACCGGCGTATTTGCCGTAGAGCACCTGATCGCCCACTTTGACCTCCATCTTGATTTCCGACGTGCCGGGGCCTGCGGCGACGACTTTGCCTGCGAGCGGCTTCTCTTTGGCGGTGTCGGGAATAATCATTCCACCAATGGTTTTCTCCTCCGCCGGATTGGGGAGAATCAACACGCGATCCGATAATGGTTTTACGTTCATTTTTTTGCTGTTTTATTAAGTATTAGAATTTTATTCGGGTTTTCTCTTTGCGGTTCAGCCGGTTCGACAGCGGTTCATCGGGTTCCATCGTCTTTCGCGGCTGCGCGCCGAAAGTCTGTTTTACACTGCGTCGAGGGTTCCAACAATCGGTGTGCCAACCCCGTTTTGGCAGGTCGCGGCTGGCGGTTTGTCACGCTGCGGCTGTCAAATTGGCAGGTCGGACTGTCCGCAATCGAAGCAGGGTTTTCCGGCCCGATGAAAAAAATCTTTTTTAATTTTTCATTTTTCAGGGGATTGTGTTATCTTTGCAACCCGATACGATACGCCAAGCGTATCACATGGTGGATGTAGCTCAGTCGGTTAGAGCACTGGATTGTGGTTCCAGGTGTCGTGGGTTCGAGTCCCATCTTCCACCCGCTCTTGAATGAATGGCTTTCGGCGAGAACCGAAAGCTATTTTTTCGTTTCAGGCGGAATGCTCGCATGTTTTCAAACGTTTCGGAGAGCCTGTCCCTGCCGGAGCCGCCCGATACCACAATCGAAAGGCGCGCACGAAACTCGTGCGCGCCTTGTTCGTTTACTCTTGGTCCTTGATACAGCGAATCGACGCCGCGATGTTGTCAATCGAAACCGCCTGCGTGCTGGGCTGCTGCGTGTCGGAACGCGGAATAAGCAAGTAGTACGCCCGCAACTCGTCCGGCACCGTCGAACTGATGATGCAGCTGCGCGTAGTGTTGTATCCGTTGACGTTGGATACGTGATAAAATCCCGATTGCGTGAAAAAGCCCTTGCCCATTATCCGCACCAACTCTTCCAATTCGCCGATGGTCGGCAGCCGCCACCCTGCCGGGCAGATTCCCTGCACTTTCGCGGCATCGTTCGGTGCGGGCAAAGTGCCGCCCGTCGCGACGATATAGCGGTACAAAAGCCCCAGCGTCTCCGCTTTGGAAGCGCTGTTGTCAGGATACCAATAGTGAGTAAACCGCCGCCAATCGTCCGACGGCGAGATATACCGGAGATTCTCCGCCATCCACTCCCGACCCGCCACGATAGTCGTCGCATAGGTCACGCCGTCGAGTTCGACGCCTGCGCCCGGTGCACCGGCTTCGGGCTGTTCCGGTTCTTCGATAATCGTCTGGTCGCCGTCCGTGCCCTGCTCGATCGAGCCACCGTTTCCCCAGTCCTCGATTCGGGCACAGAGTGTCAAATCGCCGATTTGCCCCTCCGTCGTCACGGTCAACGTCAACGTGTAACGTTTTCCCGCCAACAGCGTCACATTGGGAATCGCTTTCGTAAAACTTCCGGTCGCCGTCCGCACGGTGACCTGCATATCGGTTTTCTGCGGCGGCAGGATAATGGCATAGGCCGCATTCGCCGTAATCTCGCGTGCAATCACATCCGCCGCAGCCACACCCGCCGCAAGTGCGACGCTCTTGTTCTCGATGTCCGCCTGCACCGTCGGCACGAAGCCGCCGATAGCGACCGTGTTGAGCGTGATATTTTCGGCTACCTGCGTCGTAATGTCTATTTTCGACAGCAGATGATAGAACTGCATCTCGACGGCCGGAGCACCGGGTTTGACGCCCGTCCTGACGGCCGCCAACAAATCGGACTGCGTGTATCCGTTATCCCGTTGGTCGGTCTGAACGGTGAATTCTCCGGGTTGTCCCGCTGCACAATAGGGATAATACACGACGAGGGTCGATGCCGCATCCTTATCGGCATACCACTGCACGGCCCAACTCGAAAACGCAACGCCGTCATAGGTA
>CAMWYI010000090.1 GCA_947178455.1 uncultured Alistipes sp.
GGCACTTTTTGACGGAACAAAAAGTGCGGTGGTGTTAAGAAAACCGTCGTAAGCGTAGCTAATAGTCGCATAGAATAAAACTTATACCTGAATGAAAACAAGATTATTGACCTTTTGCCTATTGGCATTCGGCATCGCGACGCTGCATGCCGAGAACAATCCTTACCGCAGCGACATGCTGTGGGTGACCGTACCCGACCATGCCGATTGGCTCTACAAAACCGGCGAAAAAGCCGCTGTCGAGGTGCAGCTGTACCGCTACGGCATTCCGCAGGACGGCGTGACGGTCGACTACGAAATCGGCGGCGACATGATGCCTGCCGACAAGTCGGGTTCCGTAGTGCTCAAAAACGGCCGAGCCGTCATTCCGCTCGGCACGATGCGCCAGCCCGGCTTCCGCGACTGCCGCATGACCGCCGTCGTCGACGGCCGCACCTATCGCCACCACGTCAAGGTCGGTTTTTCGCCCGAACGAATCGAACCCTACACGCAGCTGCCGGACGATTTCGTTGCTTTTTGGGAGGCGAATAAAGCCGAAGCGGCCCGTTTTCCGCTGACCTATACGAAAACGCCGGCTCCCGAGTATTGCACCCCGAATATCGACTGCTACTTAATAAAGTTGCAGTTGAACAAAGCGGGGCAGGCTATCTATGGGTATCTCTTTTATCCAAAAGGGGCCGAAGCGGGCAGCTGCCCCGTCGTGTTATGCCCTCCCGGGGCAGGCATCAAGACCATCAAGGAGCCCCTGCGCCACAAGTACTACGCCGAGGCAGGCATGATTCGCTTCGAAATAGAGATACACGGCCTGCATCCGGCGCTTCCTGCCGAAACGTTCAAAGAAATCAGCAACGCGTTCAACGGCCGCGAAAACGGTTATCTGACGAACGGGCTCGACAACCGCGACAATTACTACATGAAACGGGTCTATCTGGCTTGCGTGCGGGCTATCGACCTGTTGACGTCGCTGCCCGAATGGGACGGCCGCAATGTCATCGTACAGGGCGGCAGTCAGGGAGGTGCGCTTTCGATCGTCACCGCCGGATTGGACAAACGGGTCACGGCCTGCGTCGCCAACCACCCCGCATTGGCCGACATGGCCGGATATAAGGCCGGTCGTGCGGGCGGTTATCCGCACTTTTTCCGCGTCGAGGGTATGGATACGCCCGACAAACTCCGTACGATGGCTTATTACGACGTCGTGAATTTCGCGCGATGCGTCACGGCCGACACCTATCTGACATGGGGTTACAACGACGACACCTGCCCGCCGACCAC
Source organism: uncultured Alistipes sp. (assembly GCA_947178455.1). Lineage (GTDB taxonomy): Bacteria > Bacteroidota > Bacteroidia > Bacteroidales > Rikenellaceae > Alistipes. The sequence goes on from CAMWYI010000090.1 coordinate 1,276, forward strand.
CAGTTATGCCACCTACAACGTGCTCCAATGCCCCAAAGAGGCGTTGATTACCCCCGTCAACGAACACTGGACTTCCGACACGACCGAGCACGGCCATTTGGATTGGATTCAACGGCGCTTGAAATAAATTCTTAAAGGCAGAGGCTCTTTTTGTTCTTCAAAAGAGCCTCTATTCAATCTTTAATGCATTATGTCACGCGGGCCACAGTCTCCGGCCCACAAATAGGGTAACGGCGTAGAAACTGTCTGAAACAAGGGAACGGTCTATCGCGCTAATAAGACGGTAACGGCGCAGTAACCATCCGAAGCCCCACAACCGTGCATCGCGCCTAAAACCCGCTTTTTAAGCGGGTTAGCGGATCGAGTTCATGCGGATGCTGGCTTTGACCAATGCCAGCGCACGGATGCGCGAAATCTCGACCTCCTTGTCGGCGTGATGCGGATTCTGACTCACCAACTTGACGTAACCTTCGCGCTCGGATTTTTGCAAGTATTTCACGGTGACGTACTCCTCGCCGTCGAGGTCGATCGACAACAGGTACATATCCCCCCAAAAAATATCCTCCATGTCGCGCAACTGCTTGTACAGCACGATGTCGCCGCTCTTCAACAACGGGTACATCGAATCCCCCACGATGTAAATCGCCCCATCGCACTTCGGCAGATTGGGGATGTGGATGTAGTTGACCGGTTTGGCGTTGGCTTGGTCGGCAAACAACGGCACCAATCCGGCTGTTCCTTCGATCGAGTAGAGCGGCACGCTTTGCAGAGGCAGCGAATTGTCCGTGCGGTGCATATAGGCCGTGAAGTCGGGTTCGGCATTGAACATTTGGCCATGTCCCGCTTCGAGCCATTCGGGGTTGACATTCAATTCTTGAACTAAAATGTTGCGATTGCGGGCCGAAAGCCTCGCCTTGCCCGTCTCGATCATCGACAAGGCTGCCTTGCCGATTCCAAGATGCTGTGCCAGTTGTTCTTGGGTCATCCCAAGCTCTTTCCGTATCAGTTTTACCCGTTCGTTCATGAAATGCGATTGAAAAATTTTATGAAGAAAAGTTCAAAATTGCAGAATAAAATTCAATTATTGAATATATCTTTGTGCTTGCAAAGTTAAGAAATTTATTTCAGGCGACAAAATTTTTTCTATTCACCATGCTTTACACCGTAACACCTGCATTGTATGAAGAAACGTTCTCCCGTTTGGCCGAAGCAATCGGCGACCGCAACTATTTTTCGGGAACCGTCACCTTTGCGTTCGGCGGCGCGACGTGTCGGCTGACGACCTCGGTCATCGTCTACCGCCGCACCGAATCGCTACCCGAAGGCGATTTCGAGGTCATCGACGACTTGGTTCCCGTGTGGTGGGAGTTCCACACCGAAACCGACGAGGGCGAAGTTCCCAACGATTTTTCATTCTCCCATTTAAGAAATGGGTTCTAAACGCTACGGGAGGCCTTGCGGTTTCGGGTTGTCAGGAAGCGCGGCGTTAACAACGCCGTTTTAAGCGCGAAAGACGGTCGTCGGGCTTCGCAAGGTTTCTGCGCCGTAACCCTATTTGTAGGTCGCAGCCTGCGGAGTGTACGCTCGTGAGAGCGGGCCTCCGCCGCCGGAGGCTGCGGCCCGCGCGACGCAAAGCGTCGCTTATATTCGGTGATAGCGCAACTGACCGCCTGAAACATGAGAACGGTCTATCGCGCCTAAATCCCGCTTTTTAAGCGGGCGTTTTCTGACTTTCCGAAGTGCACTGACCTTCCGTAGCCCTAATAAAATTATGAATTGTGAATTTATTTCGCAATCTCCGACGGCCTCCGAACCGGTCGGGGATTTCTGCTCCTTCGAGCATTTCGCTTCGGAGGTTTATCCGTTTCTCGAACTGCAACGGTTCCACCGCGCCTATTACCGCGTGTTGGAGGCTTTCGCGCTCGGCCGCGTGCGGCGGCTCATCATCACCATGCCACCCCAACACGGCAAAAGCGTCGGCGCGACCACCCTGCTGCCCGCCTATCTGCTCGGCCTCGACCCCGATTGCCGCGTGGCTATCGCTTCGTATTCGGGGCAGCTGGCGTCGAAGTTCAACCGCCGCGTGCAGCGCATTCTCGAATCGCGCGAATACGAGGCGCTGTTCCCCGCGACCACCATCAAAAAAGGCTCCAAACCGCCCAGTTACATCCGCACGGCCGACGAAGTGGAAATCATCGACCGGCGGGGCAGCCTGCTGTCTGTGGGGCGCGAGGGCTCGCTCACGGGCAACCGCGTCGACTGCTTCATCCTCGACGACCTCTACAAGGACGCGCTCGAAGCCAATTCGCCCCTCGTGCGGGCCAACTGCTGGGAGTGGTATACGTCGGTCGTGCGCACGCGCATGCACAACCTTTCGCGCGAATTGATCGTCTTCACGCGGTGGCACGAGGAAGACCTCATCGGCACCTTGATGAGCCGCGAGCCGGTCGAGGAGCTGCACTCGTGGAGCCAGCTCGACGGCCTGCCCGCCGACAAGTGGCTGCATCTGAATTTCGAGGCCCTCAAATCTTCGCCGCCCTCCGAAATCGACCCGCGTGCGGCGGGCGAGGCCTTGTGGCCCGAGCAGCACGGCACGGCGTTGCTCGAAGCCAAACGGCGGCTCGACCCCATTCAGTTCGAGGCGATGTATCAGGGCCACCCCTCGTCGCGCGAGGGGCTGCTGTACGGGCTCAATTTCTCGGAATACGACGAGCTGCCCCGCGAGGTCGTGCGCCGCGCCAATTACACCGACACGGCCGATACGGGCGACGATTACTTGTGCTCGTTGTCCTACGCGGTCGACGCCGACGGCATCGTCTACATCACCGACGCCGTTTACTCGCGCGAGCCGATGGAGACGACCGAGCCGCTGGTGGCCGAGATGTTGGTGCGTTCCGATACGCGGCAGGCGGCTATCGAGAGCAACAACGGCGGGCGCGGTTTTGCGCGGGCCGTGCAGGCTCTCGCGCCGAGCGTGCGGGTCGAGTGGTTCCACCAGCACGGCAACAAGGAGGCGCGTATCCTCTCCAATTCGGCGACGGCCCTGCATCTGCTGCGGTTTCCGCGCGGGTGGAACCTGCGCTGGCCTGAACTCTATGCCCACCTGACCACCTATCGCCGCCGGTTCCGTACCAACCGCTGGCACGATGCGGCCGATGTCGTGACGGGCATCGTCGAACGCGAAGCAAGCGGTTCGGGCGGCCGTCGTCTGCGCGGCGTGAGGTTTTTATAAACGATGTTTCGGGTGGCCTGACGGCTGTTTTCGTGACTGCACTCCGGTCGTTCTTGTCCGTGCTGCCGGATGCCTCCTTGTTTCCGTCTCGCGCGAGCACCCGTGCGGCGGAGCGATACGCCGGAACGTCCTGACCGTCATCCGAACGGCCGCTTCGGAGCCTGCGGCCGACGGTGGAACGGATTTTGTTTGCGAAGCGTCGGACATCATAACCGAAAACATTTATGAACAGAAAAACGTTGCTCTACTTGCTCGTCGGGTGGCTGGCGGCAGCGGGCGTGGCCTGCCAGCACGAACCTTCGACGTCGGATTTCTACGGGGACTACATGGTCTACACGGATCACGACACGGAGATCGATTTCGGCGCATTCACGACCTACTATCTGCCCGACAGCATCCTGCTCATCGGCAACCGCCACAAGGCGGAGTACTGGAAAGACGAACGCGCCCAGCGCATCATCGCCGCAGCGGTCAACGGATTCGATGCGGCCGGCTACCAGCGCGTCGACGACAAGACGACGGCATCGTTCGGCGTGCAGATGAGTTATGTCGAACAGGTGACCTACTTCGTCGGGTACGACTATGCTTATTGGTGGTGGTACTACCCCTACTATTGGAATCCGGGTTATTGGGGTTCGTGGTGGGACGGCTGGCACTACCCCTACTATGTGCAGTACGGCTATACGGCCGGTTCGCTGTTGATGGAGATGGTCGACCTCGAAGCCGAAACGGCCGAAGGTACGCCACTGCCCGTCGTCTGGGACACGTACATCGGCGGTCTGTTGAGTTCGTCCGAGCGGGTCAACCTCGACCGTGCGGTGACGGCTGTCGAGCAGGCATTCGCGCAGTCGCCCTATCTGAAACAGTCGGCACAGGTCAACCGATAGCCCGACGCGTTTCACCGAATTTAACAAAGCAATTTTATGAAAAATCTGAAAAAATATGTTTGCGGAGCGGCGTTGTGTGCGGCGCTGCTCGGCTTCGGACAGACGGCTTCGGCGCAGCTGCTGCCGAACAGCTATCTGAACATCGACTGGCAGATGAACGTGCCGTTGGGGGCATCGTTCGCCGACAAGGCTTCGGGTTGGGGCATGAACTTCGAGGGCGGATACTTCGTGACGCCCCGCATCGCCGTCGGCGGCTTCATCTCGTACCAGACCAATTTGGAGACTATTCCGCGTCGGACGCTCGATTTGGGCAACGGCTCGGCCCTGACGACCAAACAGAAACATGCCGTATTCCAGCTGCCGTTCGGCGTTACGGGACGTTACTGCTGGTGGCAGAACCGCGTCGTGCAGCCTTATGCGGGGATGAAATTAGGTGCGGAGTACGCCGAGCTGTCGAGTTATTACTACATCATCAAGCACTACTCCGAGACATGGGGATTTTTCCTTTCGCCCGAATTGGGTGTTAGTATTTTTCCGCGTCCCGATTACCGGTTCGGATTCCACGTGGCGGTCTATTACAGTTATGCCACCAACAGCGGCAGGGTGTTGAATTATTCGGTCGACGGGCTCAACAATTTCGGTATCCGCGTCGGCGTGTCGTTCTGACGGAGGTCGGGGCGAATCGTCGCTATTGCGCCGCCGACTTGCAAAACAAAAGGCCGCTGCCTGATGAGGCAGCGGCCTTTCGCACACAAACATCACAATACGGTTGCCTACAAACGGCGGCCATTACCGTTGCAAAGATCAGCCGAAATTCCGCACCCCGCAATCCCCATAATTCGGTATTTTATTAACGCTACGGATGGTCTTGCGGTTTAGGGTCGTCAGGAAGCGCTCTGATCTCCCCATTAACAACGGAGTTTTAAGCGCGAACGGCGGTCTCCGTGTTTCGGACGGTCTATCGCGCTAATAAAAAAACGGCGTTACAAAAGACGCAACCGCGAAAGCGGCTTTGCCGGTTGTAACGCCGAAAAATGTGCGGATAAAGGGACTCGAACCCCCACGCCCTGAGGCATCAGATCCTAAGTCTGACGTGGCTACCAATTACACCATATCCGCATTGCTTCGAGCCGTGTCACGTGCTCGTTGCAAAGATACGAAAAGTCGAGCGCAGAAACAAGCGATAACTTGATTATGCCCAGACGAAGTATCTAAAACGCAATTAAAGATACGAAAATTTTTCTTCCGATGATTGTCCGTACGCCCGCCGGGCTTTCTCGAAGACGATCGGACACACCTGTCGACTGCTATCCGACGCGCTCCACCACGCTCCTAAAAAACTTTTGCCAGCCACGCCTGTACCTCTCGGCGGGCTTGGTCGCGTTTGTTTTGGGCGGTGGTGCCTTTCACGGCAAGGCCTTTGGCGACGGTCGCACCCTTGCAAGCGTCGGCGAGGCGGCGTTCGGTCGACGATAGACCGCTGCCCTCGTGCGTGCAGAACGGAATGACCGTTTTGCCCTGCCAGCGGTGTTTTTCGATGAACGTATAGACCGCCATCGGCATGTCGCCCCACCAGTTGGGATACCCGATGAAAATCGTGTCGTAATCCTCAACGGCCACGTCGCCCTGCACGGCGGGCCGGGCACCCGATTCCTTTTCGGCTTTGGCTACGGCGATGCACTCGTTGTACGTGGCCGGATAAGCCTCGACCGGCACGATTTCAAACAGGGTGCCGCCGGTCGCCTCGGCAATCATTTCGGCGATGACGGCCGTGTTTCCCTTTTCGATGACGCCTACGGCGTAGTTCTCGCCCGTGTGCGAAAAATAAGCCACGAGCGTGCGGCGATTGGTTTTCATTGCGTTGGTGTTTTCGGTTGATTGCGATGCGGATGCAGGATTGTTCGCCGCCGTCGAGGTGGCGAACGAGACGAGGCTCAATGCCCCCAGAATCGAACAGACAAAATGT